>CAJGCP010000004.1 GCA_904501885.1 uncultured Acetatifactor sp.
TGCGAACCGCAACAAGGTAATAGAAACCATGGCAAATAGTGGCCAGATGGATTCTATTGAGACCATTATGAATATATTGCTCTGGAACCACCGATGAATTTCGGGCGTACTCGCGCGCACACCACATGGGCGTCCCCGATTTCGCCGATGCGGATACGAACAGGCACCGCAACATCCTTCATATGCATTCCAATTAAGGTATCTCCAATGTCCATTCCTACATGGGCCTTTACATGCTCTACTGCCACAGGATTCTCAAACGCCTTATAAGCTGTGGTAGCAAAGGAGCCTCCCGCCTTAGGTTGGGGCACCACATTCACCACATCATATCCATAACGCTCTGCTGCTTCCTCTTCCAAAATCAAGGCACGATTCAAATGCTCACAGCACTGCGCCACTAAGTATACGCCTGCTTCCTGGGCTGCCTGATAGATACCACCGAAGACTACCTCTGCCAGTTCGGGACTTGAAAAAGTACCAATGCCCGCACCGGCCACCTCGCTGGTGGAACAACCCACTACAAATAATTGTCCCTCTTTGGCTGCCGCCTTATCTAACAATTCTTTCGCCGCCAAATAGGCTTCCTCTGCAATTCTTGTCATTTCTTCTGTCATGATAGGTTCCTCCCATCCTTCTATTTACTGTTCTTCCGAAATCCGTTACTTATACATTTCCGCATCACGTCATTTCAGGTCTTTCTCGTGCAAAACAACACCCCGACGTACCAGTTCTTCCTGTAACTTGCTCACATCCAATACGCTGAAATCATCCGTCATGGCTGCTGCCAATCCTGCCGCTTCACCGGTCACGGCACAACAGGGAATCACACGCATAATATCCCACATGGATTCTGTGACAGAAACACATCTTCCGGCGGTAATCAAATTCCTCACATCCTTACCGTACAAAGTTCCAAAAGGCACCTCATACACAGGGCCACGCTTACGCCAATCAGAAACCATACCAATGGAATCTTTCATATAGGTATGCTCTTCTGCCACATCCAAGGTATACTCACCCACTATTTTTCTGGTCATTCGCACCTGCGGAATGGAGGCAGTGGTAACAGGCCATACATCCTGCCCTTTTTCTCTCCGAGAAATTACATCTTGAAGAATAGAGCCATGGGAATCCTGCATCATTCGGGACAATTCTTCTGTCTCTAATCCGGCATAGCGTTTTCTCCCTCTATCCTTCTCTCTATCCGCATCCGTCTTTTGGTCATCGGGAATATCCGCAAATCCTAACATATTCAGATGGTATCCCTTTTCATCTATAAAATAATACCAGGACGCCAACACATTTCCCTGTCGGAAGGTTTCTGTCTGTGCTTTTGCAAACTTGGCAATGTCACAATCTCCGGTGGCATCCACCACGGATACAGCCTGAATGGCCTGACGGCCGGATTTGCCCTCTATCAGCACTGACGAAATTTTGTCTTTTTTCACTTTCACTGCCACAGCAGATGCGCCGTATATGATCTCCACACCCTCTTTGCGTAGCAGTTGTTCTACCAATATCGCAAACAAATGAGGATTATACTGTGTTTCGAAACGCATGCTCTTTTCGTTTCGCTTCGGAACTTTTTCTTCATCCAGCCAAATATCCGGATAGGGCATTCCTATTTGCGGCTCCATTCCCATGGAAATGGACAGACGGAACAGTTCCTCTGCAATGCCGAAGGAAACCTGCTTTCCCATGCCGTCGCACAGGGGCAGATAGATGGTTACCAACCCGGCAGTACCTAAACCGCCCAGGGTATAGGTCTTTTCTAAAAGGATTACCTTTTTATGACTTCTGGCTGCTGAGAGCGCTGCCGCAATCCCACCGAAACCGCCGCCACACACCAGCACGTCACAGGTGTGCGCAATGGGGGACACTATTCTTTCTCTGACCTTCATCCCATGTTCCTCCGAAAATATATCAGTTCAATCTGTGCTTGGTTTTATTTTACCACATGACAATCTAATATGACATCTTTTTTTACAGTCCGTTTTCTTGTCGTTTTACGGGGCTTTGTTTACAATCCACGCAAAGAATAAATCACACAAAAAAAGCCACAATAGTTGGTAATCAATAATAAAGGGGATATTTATGAGCACTTCAAATACATCATCCGCAAACGATAATTTGTCGCAGGGCAACATGCTACAGCTTTCCAAGAAGCTACAGGACAATATCCAACTGATTTCCACCCAATTCCCTGTGGGAGTAAGTTATGACCTGATTACCAGAGAATTGCACGTGGGCGATACCAAGGCATACCTTCTGGCCATCAATGGGATGTGCAAGACGGATATCCTGCAAAAGATTTTCTCCGATTTGCAAAATCCCCTTTATGTGGAAAATCCCACCGTGGAAAATATCGCAAATTTCATCAGCCATAAAGTGGGATATACCAGTGTGCAACTGATGGATTCCTGGGAAGAAATACAATTAAATGTGCTCTGTGGTCCCGTGGCATTATTTTTAGACGGATTTGCCCAAGCCATTGTCATCGATGTCCGTACGTATCCCACCCGCAGCATTGAAGAGCCGGATATGGAGCGGGTCACCAAAGGCTCCCGGGACGGTTTTGTGGAAGCCATGCTTACCAATGCCAACCTGTTGCGTCGGCGGATCCGATCCCCGAAGTTGGTCTTCTCCAGACATTTCGTAGGAAAGGAAAGCCGCACGGATGTGGCGATTGCCTATCTGCAAGACAAAGCGGACCCATCTCTTTTGGCTCGTTTGGAGCAGGCCATTGACGCACTGGACGTAACCTCCCTGACCATGGGGGCCAAAAGTTTAGAGGAACTACTGATTACAAAACGCTGGTGGAATCCCCTGCCCTGTGTTTTGACTACGGAACGCCCGGATGTGGCCAGCAGTTATCTCCTGGAAGGTCATATTCTGGTGATGGTGGACAATTCCCCCTTGGTATTGGTTTTCCCCTGTTCCATATTTCAATTTACGCAAAGTCCCGAAGATTATTATAAAAGTCCTTTCGTGGGGACTTATTTCCGATTGGTGCGGTTTCTGTGTATTCCAATCAGCCTTCTTTTAATGCCTACTTTTCTCCTGCTGGGAGCACATTTCCCGGAGCTGACCGAAGCCTGGAAACTGATGGATATGGAAGGCATAACTGCCCCACGATTATTTTTCTATGTGATGGCCGTAGAATTTATTCTAGATTTGTTTCAGTATTCCTCTGCCCTGACCTCCGACAAATATTCCGGCGCCCTCTCCATCGTCAGCGGTCTCATCATCGGCGATGTGGCCGTACAATTGCAGTGGGCTTCCACCGAAGTCCTGTTTTATGCTGCCATCACGTTGCTGGCATCCCTGTCCTTGTCCGACAGCGGCTTCCGGGACGGCATCCGCCTGATGCGCATTTTCTTACTTCTGCTCACAGGCTTCTTTGGCTTACCCGGCTTTTTGTGTAGTCTTTTTGTGGTTCTTATTTCCACTGCCACCACCCCCACCTTCGGCAAGTTCAGCTACCTGTGGCCTCTGTTTCCCTTCAACAAAAAAGCCCTGGGCAGACTGCTGTTCCGCAGCCCTACGCCCAAGGCTCAACCATCCACTGTGTGGGGAAGAGGGAAGGTGGAGTGAAGACTTATCCCCTCTACGGATGATAAGGATTTGGTTTGAAAAATAGAATAACTAAATCTATTACCACACCAATACCACACAAACCTCCTGTGCAAACATACAATATTCCCAATAGAATTCTTCCCTCGTAAAACTTGTGCGCGCCCAACACACCCAAAAACAAACAGAGGAAAAACGATACCCATTTATTCTTTGCCATAACATAAATTCTCCTTATTCTTTAGAATTTTAGATGATAGTATATTGTTTGAGAACTCTCTTTTACCGATTTTGTCTCCAAAGAATTGCTCTGTTTAACGCCCATATCTTTTGCAACTGCATCAATTGAAACTGCCGTTTTCCGACTTAGCGTGGCGGATGACGCACCACTTAATTGCAATTCTTTTGAGGCAATCTTCTTGCCTTCCGTCAATCGAAAATTGATTAGATTTTGAATATTAGGGTCGTGGGCAAACCACTTTAACTCCGGCATCTCCGCCTTTCGAAGTCCCTTAAAAACGGCCTCACTTTTGCTTTCAAATTTCGTCATATAGTCCGATGCAGACTCCGATGTTTCTCCAACTGCCACACTGTTTTTTCCCATATAAGGCACCTTAACATTAGTGTCTGATTGACTCATTCTTTTGTCTCTCTGGTGCTCCTGGTTGACCATATGAATTGTACATTTCTTTGCTCCTAAGCAACGGGCAATGTTTTCTAATTCTGCCACTTTTGCGTCATGGGAAAACTGAAAAATAGAGTCTGTATTTATGTACCGGGTCCTGTCAAAAACATCTACATAGTATATTGCGTTACAGGTGGCATTAGGCACAAAGGTAATACCGCTTTGCTGTATGTACTCGTCATACAAATACAAAACTTCTTCGTTTTGCTTCATTTCTCTCCATCCAATAGCTCCCTCGCAAACATCTATATCCCTTCTAACTGCATCATCAACAATACAGATGATATTAGGAAGGTGAAAACTAGGGCTTTTGTATTCATCCTCAAATAAAGGGTTAAACTTTTGCAAACGCTTGTTGTATCGATTCTCCTTATTCTTTCCAGAGATATCTTTCGCACTCTTTTTTATTTCACCAGCCAACATTTTGCTTCCACTAACGGTATAAGCAAGAGCACCTGCGACGAGATCTTTACTTTTCTTTCCCGATTCCGTGGCAATCTCTGCAACATTTGATACAAGGTGATTTGCCGATTTAATCAGGTTAGTCTTTATGTTTTTATCATCCATTTTTTGCTTTCCCCTTTTCTTTGGTTCAATTAGGTCTCACTGTTATCAGGCAAAGCCTTAATCTCATCATCTGCGGCAGGCTTTTTTAACTTATTTAATAATCCTACCTTATCTTTGCTTGGCATAGAAATCTTAACACCAAACAGAATCTTCACAAACCATATTACCACGAAGAAAACAATAATAGGAATAGCACAATACGCAATAATGAACACAGCGATTGCATCGATAAAATCATTGAGTTTTTGCTTTGCCCAATCGATTCCTTTTGACAACCCATTACTAACCGTGTCCTTTACTTTGTTTGTAGTATCCTTTACCTTATCAGTAGTAATTTTCCACCAACTTCTATTTTCCTCTTCCGCTTCTACCTCTTCTTCTACCTCGGGAGCTTCCTCTACTTGTTCTGTTTCTTCGTTTTGTTCAATATCTGCTACGAGGTCTGTTATGGTATCCTGATTTACCTCATAAATCAAATCACTTATTCGTAAACTGAAAGGCACTATCAGTGAAATCACTACTGCAAATACCGCTATTTTTAGAGATAACAACTTTAATATGTCCTTTTTTGCAAGAATAGCAATAATAAATATTGCACATGCTGCCGGAATAAGGATATTGTACGATAAATATCCAAGTACCGTCAGCAGTGATTTTTCTAATACCAGCGCGCAAACTACAATTAACAAATAGGAACCAATATCCATAATTTCATTTGCAATAGGGGTGGATGCGTCTCCCGGTATTGCTGCAATCAGAGTTGATGCTGTTATTGCCGCAGCAGTAACTCCCATAACTGTTGCTTTTTTCTCGTCAATCGATTGGATTGTTCTTGCATATGTTCTTGCATCTGTTGCCCGGTCAGCCACTACAAATATCGACAACAATGCAATTACTATGCTGATAATGATGGTAATCCATTTCTTGCTCTTTTGTAAGTTTTTCATTTGTTTGGCCTCCTTTGTGGATTTTCTTCTTAGTATTATAGCACAAAGATTGCTATATTGCACCTTTTCTACAAGAAATACCTTATACAACCCCCAGAATTTAAATGACTTCTGGGGGTTTTGTATTCATGCTTCCAGCAGTAAGGAAAGCATTACATTATTCAATGACCTTTCTGTCCTCAATCTTTTTTTTCGCTTCTCTTTTAATGTTTATATTCGTAACTATCATCCAAACAGCACCAGCAAAGGCAATGATTGCAGCAATTATCAACACATAGTAGCCTATGCCCCATGCATATGTTTCCTCAGAAACAATAAAAGTTTCTCTCATCATAAAATTGAGAAAAAAGAATACACCGCAAGTCAGCAAATCAAAAATGATAACAACTACTGGCTTTTTGATCATGACAAACAGAACTGTTAATGCCGTACAACTACCAAGCACCGCCACAATCACCTTTGCGATTATGCCCTCATCCTCTCCAAACAAACCAATTACAATATTACTAGCAGAAACAACCGGAACATTTGCCAAGTCACTTGCCGTAAGTTCTAGGGATTCATTCTCCACTCTGTCTGGATTTTTCTCAATGTAATCTGCCAAATTACCTACAGCTGTGACATATGGTAGTATTAGTGCCACAACCATAACTATCACGCCTATTAACATGACAACAAAAGGAGTCATACTCATCTCTTTTTTATTTTCATTAATTAAATCATATCTTGTTTCATCCATATTATTATCCTTCCATATTAGGTGACATAACAAAAAATTTGTCAGCTGTTTTACCCTTTTTTCTCTGCTTACTATTTAAACTATTGGCTACATAGCTATTTCAAGCAACTTTTTTGTAACCCGAGCTTGAACATCAATATAGTATGCTGCCTCCTCAGCTCCCATTTCTATATCCTCCCAAGATTCAAAATCTGCTACAAAATCCGCATACTGCGTCATATAATCTGCGTAATCAGAAAGAAGGCTTAAGTCTCCAGGATTATCCATGTACTTTTTCATAAATGCAACATATTCATCCACAAATTTTTCGTAACTGTCCATGGCTTCCTTAAAAGCCGGATCTAAGTCCGTTTTTGTCTCATTTTGCGCAGTCTCACTTTGTTTTATCTCGTTTTGTGGCAACGCTTTTTGTTCAATCTTACTGTCTTGCTTTGTATCGCTTACAACACTTTCCGGAACAACTCCTCTCGAAGCCGGCGCATCTGCCAGGCTTGGACAATTTGCAAAAGCATCTTTTCCAATGGCCGTATCGTCTCCCCAAACATAAACTGATGTTAATGCCCTACAACCATCAAACGCATGGTTTCCAACAGAATGAACCTCACTTGGAATACTTACCTCCTCGATTCCAGTACAGCCAGCAAATGCATAATCCCCTATAATTTCACAGCCCCAGATATAGATATCAGTGACACCCGTACATCCTTCAAAAGCATGTGCACCAACAATGTCTGTACTACTACTAATACTAATTTCTGGCAACCCAACACAATCAGCAAAGGCATAGTCCCCTATATCGGGATCTCCCCAAATATAGAGTTCTTTCAAATTACTACATCCCTCAAAAGCATGATTCCCAATAACCTCGGTGTCACTCGAGATACTAAATTCCGTCAAACCAGTACAGCCGGCAAATGCATAATCTCCAATCTCCTCTACCTCTGCCCACATAATTACGCTTTCTAGTGTAGTGCAATCCTCAAAAGCGCCTTCTGCTATACGGACAACATCCTCACCCTCATATTCCGAACTAATTGTAATTCGGTTTCCTTCTCCCTGATACCCGACTACCTCTGCATCTCCTTCGGAATTTATTTTGTAGACTACCTCGAAATCAACATAAACTTTAGCTTCTTCCGATGCTCTTTTTGCATCTTCTTCAGCTTTCTTCTCGTCATACTCAGCAACGATTGCGTCAACATCAAAATTATCATTCCAGCAAAAAGCAGAATTCATTGCAGACCATAAGCCATACAAATACGATCTTTCTTTAGACCACTTCTTATATACAGCCGATCTTGCATCTGACCACACTCTATAACTTTCACTTCTCGCATCGCTCCACTCCTTGTATGGCATATCATCCTGCGCATCATATATGATTCCATCATAGTATGCGTCATATAAATCTTCCAACGCATCTTCATAGAGATTGTCGTAATATTCATCCATCGCATCTTCGTATACTGTGTCATAGAATTTATCCAACAGGTCTTCGCAGAACTCGCTATATTTATGATCCGGATTGTTTGCTATCAGTTTAAAATAAACAATAGCATTCTCTCGTGTTCTTGCAAAAAGATTATCTGACTCCTCTAAAACAGTGTTAACCCACTCATCAATTAATCCCTTGTTTTTTGCGTAATCCGGATATATCACCCCAACCTCCGCAAAAGTATCTATTTCCTTCTGCAATAAACTGTCGATAACACTCACAAAATCATCTGCAATATTCATAAGAACAACTTCTGGATCATTTTCATCCAAACTCTCCTTTATAGCCGCTTGAGTAGAAGCCTCCCCTATAGTCGCTTTGTTTTCCTGCTTTCCGCACCCAATTATAGAGCACAATGTCACAACTAAAAGTAATACCATTATTCCTTTTTTCATTCTTCAATTCCTCCATTTACACAAGATAAAGTTTTATATCAAAACCCTAAATCTGCACGCCCCGTGCAGTCAACCCCTATCCCGCATATTTCAAATTATATATCTTCTTTTCGCGAAATTTACATCTCCTGTTAAGAGCAACGCATAGTTGCAAAAACCTATTGACTGCACGTTGCGTGCAGTTTCACGATGAGAAAGGAAGGTATAAGAGGAAATGAACGAATGCAAAACCTTGCACGAACTATGCGACCAGTTAGGTGTGTCCCGTCGCGCCGTTCAGGGCTATGAAAAGGCGGGATTGGTAGCCGCATCCAGCAAGAATAAGTATGGACATTTGTTGTACGATGACGAAGCACAGGAACGAATTGCCAAAATCAAACTCTATCAACGATTTGGCTTCTCTATTAGAGAGATTTCTTTACTCCTTGATGCTCCGGAATCAACAACTCAAAATGCAATTAAAAATCAGATAGTATATTTAAAAGAACAGAGAAAACAGATAGATTTACTCATTAAAGAAGCGACAAGAATCGTAACAGTAGAATAGGGTATATATAAAAATGGCAGGCGTATTTGCGCCTGCCTCTCTAACTTCTATTTACTTTATGCCGTATGAACAGCATCATTCTTTGACAAAAGATACACGCAATACTGGTTCATACTAACACCTTCACGCCGTGATCTCAACGCAAGTGACCTGTGCAAACTCTTTGGAAGCCTCAACTTGAACTGACCGGAATAATCTTGTAAACTGTCTGGCTCAAGGATTTCCACACCGTCCTCAATGGCAGCTTCTATCCAAATTCTTTTTGCTTCCTCTGCGTTTTTTACTGCATTTTCTATCGTCTCCCCACAGGTAATGCAACCAGGCAAATCTGGGAACGATACAACATATCCACCTTCGTCCTTATCTTCTATAATTTCCATTCGATAGGGCATTTCCATATACTCTTTTACTGATTTCATTGCTCCTCTCCTTTTTCTATTACCTGTTTTACCATTTCCACATACACCTTTTTTATGGGGTTATGTTTTGGAATTACAATAGGGTTACATCCTTTTTTGCGAAAAATGTAATGGCTACTTCCACCGCGTGGATTACTTTTTTTATATCCGTAGCTTTCTAATATTTTACTCACTTCGTCAAATCTAATATCATCTGACATCTTTCGTATAGATAATAATAACTTATCCCATTTAGACAACTTTATTCCTCCTTTATATTATATATGGTGTCATATGTGGTGTCAACTTGTTTTCATAAATTGTTTTTGAAAACTGCCTGATGTTAGGCGGATGATATAATAAAGATTTTGAGAAATTAATTGAAAAAATTTGAGTAGTATAATACTATCACGCCGCTTGATAAGTGTAAAGAAAAAATGAGGTTTTTGCACAAAAAACAAAAGACGGAAATCTATCCGCCTTTTGGTAACTTCCCATATTATATACTACAGCCTACTAAACCTACTCTTTCAATTCTCGCTCTAAATCTTCTGCATCAATCCATCCTTCTGTTTCTGCACGCTTCTCTGTACTATCCAAGTCTAACATCAAACTTTTCACCAATTCATCTTTAGGAACAAAGGTTACTTTCAAAACCATCCCCATTCCATCAGCAAGTCGTTGCAATAACTTAATAGAGGGATTGCGCTTGCCACTTTCCAGTTTACTAATTTCTGTTTGTGCAATACCAGTCTTCTCTGCCAATTCTTTTTGTGAAATATTTTGAGAAGGTCTTCTTTCTGGTATTCGCCCGAATCATAATTAAAGCGCCATTTGGTCATGATAGCACTTTCTTATTATCTTTGCGATTAGGCGTTAGTTTTCCATCTTTATATGTCCATAAACTATACCAATCGTTCGGTCCATATTGATTTTGCATACCCAAATGCTGGCATAAAACCAAGTAAGCAGCCGCTTTTTTTGCTTCGCTTTTAGATGTCGATTCAACCGTATATGTAATACCGATTTTTTCATCCACTATGCAACAAGTACAAAACCATTTGGGCTTTCCGTCTTCATAATACCCAACGTAATCAGGCCCGGCAAACTTGTAGCTCGGCATAGTGCATCGTCCATGTTCCGCAAACTCCTTTAATGTAGTTATGGCATTATCAATATTGAAACATCTTACCTTTGTATCACTTTCAATCAAATCCGTGATTTTATTTTCCATATCAAGAGCCGACCTAACGGCAGTCTCAAGCACTTGAGTGTCCCAATTGCTTTCTATTGCAATTGCCCCAATCACCGCCTCAAACAGGTCTGCTTTAACCTTTTGCTCCTTAGCAACCTCATTTTTTATATCGCTTCTGCCCAAGCGCAGATACTTTACAATCTCCCACTCGTCGATTATTTTTGCCAGTGCTTCATTACTGACCAAAGTTTGTTTGATAAATGTAAACCGATTTTCGCGAATTCTAAAGGTGTAATCGTCTGTTATACCCAGTGACCCACATCTTTCTGAAACAATCTTAACAACATAATAATCTAAGACCTGGTCTCCAATGAATTCAAAAATCTCGTTACTGGTTACCCCCATTTCAGCAGCAAATGAACTACGTCTAAATATTTGGCTTAAAATACTGGTACTTTTAATGATATAACCTGTTTTTTCGCTAATAATCCTCCTTGCCTCTACTTTTTCTTCTCCATGTAAATATGTTTCTTTTAAATGCATTTCTTACATCCTCCAATTTATTATTCTGTCAGAGGAAAACAAAAAACCTTGCAACACAGATAAAGCTTTCCCTCACGAAAGCCTTGATAGGTGTTCAAGGTCTTTAACATATCAAAATAATTTTCATAAAACTTTCTGCTTTTAAATTCCGCGTGCAAAGAAAATAAAAACAAATCACATTATTCAACTACTTTAAGATGCTATTCCTTGACAATAATAGTGTACGCTTCTTAAAGAGATAATGCAATCTTTTTCTAAACCCTATGCACTCTTATTCCCAAACTTTTTCCTCACCATCAGGAAGCAAATCACATGCACCACCAGCGTCACGGTCCAGGAGATGGGGTAGGCGTTATAAACAGTTTCGATGGTGTGGAATCTTTCGATTTGGAAGAAAACAAAAATCCACGCCATACGGAATGCACACGCACCAAGTAAGGACACAATCATAGGCATGACAGAGTAACCCAGGCCTCGAAGTGCGCCCACCATGCTGTCCATCATACCGCAAATAGCATAGGTTGTAGCAATCACTGACAATCTTAGCATTCCGGCTTCTATCACCAAAGAACTGTCGGAATACAAGCCCAGTAGTGGTTCGCCGAAAATATAAATCAAGTTACCGCACACCAATCCAATACCTGCAGCGCAACCCTGTGCTATCAGTACAATCTTATTGATTCTCTCGAATTTGCCAGCGCCCACATTCTGTCCCACAAAGGCTACCGTTGCCTGGGCAAAAGCATTCATCGCCACATAGGCAAAACCCTCCACATTGGCTGCAGCCGCACTTCCCGCCATCACTGTGGAACCAAATCCGTTGATGGTAGATTGAATCACCACATTAGATAAAGAAAACAGGCAGCTCTGCAATCCCGCCGGAATGCCTATCTGTAAAATATTTCCAAAAACTCTCTTGTTAATTCCAATATATTGCTTTTCAAGACGAATAGCCCCTTCCTCACGCATCATACAACGGATGACCAACGCCGCTGAAATCACCTGAGAAATCACTGTCGCAAGCGCAACACCTGCCACACTCATATGGAAAACAATCACAAAAATCAAATTCAGGACCACATTTACCACACCCGCAAAGGAGAGATAATACAATGGTCTTCTGGTATCACCCACGCCTCTGAGAATAGCTGCGCCGAAATTATAAGCAAGTACAGCCGGCATACCTAAGAAATAAATCCGCATATAAAGGGTGGCTAAATCGATGACTTCTGCAGGGCTTTGCATCCACATCAGAAACTGTCTGGCTCCGATAACTCCAACCACCGCCAGTGCAAATCCACAGACAACACTGACAGTCATAGCGGTATGTACCAATTCTCTTAACTGTTTTTCCTGTTTTCCGGCAAAATATCTGGCCACCAATACGTTGGCACCTACAGACAAACCAATAAAACCATTGGTAAGCAGGTTAATGATGGAACTGGTAGACCCTACCGCCGCCAACGCGTTGTCACCGGCAAATTTACCTACCACAATCACATCTGCCGCATTAAACAAAAGTTGTAAAATGCTGGAAGCAATCAAAGGTAGCGCGAAAAGCAACATCTTTCCAACGATGGAGCCTTCACACATATCCATTGTGTAGTTTTTCGTAGCCTTCTGCCGTGACATGGTATCCCTCCTCATATAGAAGAATCTATCTCAAGAATAGCACTCTGCACCTAACTTGCAATAGTAAATATGCACAAAAAAGCAGTGATACCTTTCGGTACCACTGTTTAATTTTCCTTTATTCCATTATCCAAAAATAGAAAATGCTGCAAATACTGCGGAAAGCAAGGATGCCACCAGGGAAACCACAGTAATCTGTGTGTTAATGGAAGGACCTGCGGTATCCTTGAAAGGATCACCTACGGTATCACCAATAACTGCTGCCTTGTGGGCTTCACTGCCCTTACCACCCTCATTACCTGCTTCCACATACTTTTTGGAGTTATCCCAAAGACCACCTGCGTTGGACATGAACAGTGCAAGCAACAAACCACTGACGATATTACCAAGCAAGAAACCGCCAACAGCCTTTGCGCCGCCGATGATACCAACAGCGATGGTAGCAAGAATACTCATCAAACCTGCAGGGATCAATTCACGGAGGGAACCGGTAGTTGCAATGTCGATACACTTATCATACTCAGGCTTTGCACTGGGATCGCCTTCGCGAAGACCAACGATTTCCTTGAACTGTCTGTGAATCTCAGCAACCATACGCTGTGCATTCTTATCAACACCTAAAATCAGCATTGCAGAGAATACTGCGGGAATGGATGCACCAATCAAAATACCGAAGAATACGGTGGGATCCATGATATCGAATCCGGTAATGGGCTCCGCACCGGAAGCAATCAGGTGCGCATTTACTTCTGACATAAAGGCACCCAACAGGGAAATAACGGTAAGGCCTGCTGCACTGATGGAGAAGCCTTTGGTTACAGCTTTTACAGTGTTACCTGCACTATCCAGTTCATCCGCGATACGGATGGTTTCTTCTCCCAAATCACCCATCTCTGCCAAACCACGGGCATTATCAACGATGGGACCATATGCGTCATTAGAAATAATCATACCTACGATGGAAAGCATACCAACCGCAGCCATGGAAATACCAAAGATTGCATATCCGGGACCCATGGGCTCACAAATCTTGTATGCAGCCAATGCGGAAATTGCAATGCCAACCATGGCGGGCATGGAAGAAATAAATCCGTAAGATACACCGGACAAAATGGTGAACGCAGGACCACTCTTGGATGCATTCGCACATTTCTTAACAATGGGCTTAGAATCATCTGTAAAGTAGTCGGTGGTAATACCAATAATCACACCAACCAACAAACCTACGGTTGCAGCACCCCAAATTCTCCAGGAGAAACCGGGGAAGAAATAAGTTGCAAGCGCAGTTAATACCATGAAAATACCGGTTGTTACATAAGTAGAAGAGTTCAGTGCATTGGTAGGACTACCATTTTTACCGATACGTGCGGTCGCAATACCTATGATAGAAGCCAACAGACCCAAAATACCATAACAGAATACCATGGATACATTGTTGTATGCACCGCCTGCAAGAGACTGTGCAATAACGATAGCAGAAGTCATAGCTGCCACGTTAGAGTCAAAAAGGTCTGCTCCCATACCTGCAACATCACCTACGTTGTCACCCACGTTATCTGCGATAACTGCAGGGTTGCGAGGATCATCTTCTGCAATTCCAAGTTCCACCTTACCGGTAAGGTCTGCTGCAACGTCTGCGGTCTTGGTAAAGATACCGCCACCTGCTTTAGCAAACAATGCCAAAGAACTTGCACCAAAGGAGAAGCCCAAAAGAATAGAAGCATCGCCAACAATCCAAAGCACTGCTGCTACACCAAGTACAGAGCATCCCACAACGAGAAGACCCATAACAGCACCACCGCGGAAGCCGATTAAGAATGCAGGCTTGATACCCTTCTTTGCGGCTTCTGCAGAACGTCCATTGGACAAACTTGCTACCAGGATACCAACCTTACCGGCAATAGCGGAAAGAACGGTACCTGCAATGTAAGAAACTGCCATGCCTATGTTGGAGAAGATATCGCTCTTCCAAATAGGTGACGGCAAAAACAGAAGAATCAGTACAGCAATTACACCGGCAAATACCGCAAGAATCTTGTACTCACGGCTCATAAAGGTATTCGCACCATTACGAATAAGTCCGGCAACCTCGATAATCTTCTGGTTCTCGAGGGGCTGACGCTTCACCCATACATATAAATATGCGGCGAAAGCAAAAGCGATTGCGGCAATCAAAATTGAAAGCCCGTAAAACAGTGATAAATGTTGTTCCATGATAGAACCTCCCACATAATAAATTTATGCGTGGTAGGGTAGTCCTATGAGCCCAAACACTCTCGGATTTTTAAGCATAAAAAAAACAGGACCGAGAGTCCAGTCCTGCCTGAATACACATAAAATATCCTTTTATGTCATAGGCGATCAAGATAAATCAAGCAAATGCTTGATGACAGACTCCACCACTTATTTTGATCAAGTCCTATTCTACTCTCAAAGTACTGCAATGTCAAACCTTATTGTCACAATTTGACTAAAAACAATACTTTTTGCAGAAATTTAAATGAAAAAGAGCGCGAGACGTCGCACAAGGTCCGGGGGACCTTGGAATTGCGACGACCGAAGCGGAGCGGAGACATCGAACCTTCGAGACACGGATGTGTCTCGAAAACAAAAAAGACATCCTCTCGGATGTCCTTTTTGTTTTCTGAGAGCGCGAGACGGGGATCGAACCCGCGACCCCCTCCTTGGCAAGGAGGTGCTCCACCGCTGAGCCACTCGCGCATATATGTTTGCTCTTGCGAACAAACACTACTATACCCTATCCTCTGTGTCTTGTCAACTCTTTTTAGCAAGAAATTTTTCTCTTTAATTCATTCACTTCTTCCAGAAGAACAGCCAGTCAGCCACTCTCTGGGGAAGCCCGGGATCCATATCCGCCATTGCAGATTCACCGGTGGTGAAGAACAGCAGTGCAGCCACAATGCACGCACCTACGCAAGCCAAACTAACCACCCAATTCAGCCTCTTGTATTTCTTCTCATCTGCATCCATAAAGATACGGCAGATACCGAACATCATCAAAATTCCCAGCATAAAAGCAAAGTCTGTGGTATATCTGCGATGTTCAAAGGGTGCCCATCTGGACTGCATCAGGATAATAATCAAAACTGCCGCAATCACGGAAGCGCCAAACCCTTTTACAAAGGTTTCCGCTCCCTTCTGTTGTTTCACAGAACGGAATGCCGCTCCACCCAGCAATAAAATGGGGAACAACACCAACATGCCATCTTCGTGAATATAAGGAAACTTATCGCTGACATCCGTGTACTTCACAAAGTAGAACAAGAAATCATTCAGATATCCTGCCAACCACCCGGGACCAAACATTGGCTTATCATCCATATAAAAGCTCTGGTCTACGAGGGTCAACTGGTATGTCTGACCAAACTCAAAGGGATTGTCAAATCTCACATAGTTGTAAATCATCAGCAGAATTGCTGTAATCACATAGGGCAGTGCAAACGCTGCCACGATTTTTCCTATTTCCTTCCAGGAATAAACTATCTTGCCCTTTTCTTTGCCAAAAAACATAGCATAGTTCTCTTTCACATAATGAACAATCATCGGTATGTACAGCAGACTGATAAAGCCAATGGTGGGTCTGCAACCAAACACTAAGGCGCTAAAGGATGCGCCCAACGCAGCATGCAAAATAGTTTTCTTAAATTCCGTATCCACCACAAATGCCTTGAAGCAAAAATACACGCCCCACACTGCCATACACACGCCACTGGTGATTGCCGTACAATACAGGGACGGATACTTCACTGCATACCACAAACTGATAAAGGATACCGCACAGGAAGTGCACAAATAGGTAGCCAATGGAAGTTTCGGCGCATATTTCTTATAAATGGCATAGAATAGCGCGAACAATCCTACGATGGCACCCACCGCCATAATCTGGGTACAATCCGTACTGGTCACATAGATTCCCAAAAGACGCAGGGGAATACAAACTAAAAATACCGGCACAATGCCAAAATACATATAGTAGTGGCCATCATAGTACGCATGATCAAACTCATAGGCCACGCCATTGGCCTCGCGCTGGCCACGGTCGTAAGGATTTTCCAACTCTAACAATTTGGGATCCACATCATAATCCATATACAGATGTCCGGAAAGAATGGCATCTGTCATCTTCTCGTATTGACCGTGATGTCCCCAGCTGGCTTCGTTCCACACCCAGTTCAAGGACATGGGCTTGGTCACAGCAATACACGCTAATATCATTACCACCAGGGTAATCCACTGCGCTTTATTTAACTTAATATCTTTGAACCCTTTTTTCTTAGCTACCGCTTTTGTCTTTTTCATGGCTCCCCCTTGTGAGTGTCCATTTACAAGTTGCATTTCTTATAGTAGAAAAAAGAACCTTGTCTCTCAAGGTTCTCTCCAAAAGCGGGTGATGGGAATCGAACCCACGTATCTAGCTTGGAAGGCTAGTGTTCTACCATTGAACTACACCCGCGTATATATGAATCGCATTCGGTTGACTGGCAACCTCCTGCGAAGTGCCCAGAGCCGGAATCGAACCAGCGACACGAGGATTTTCAGTCCTCTGCTCTACCAACTGAGCTATCTGGGCCAGTAACGTAAATCCTTGCGTCACAACATGGATTATTTTACACGGAATTAAATTAACTGTCAATACTTATTTAGAAAAATTTATTCGTTCTCTTCGTGTTGCCCGAAAATCCATTGGGGAAAAAGCAACCCCGGAACAACACTGATTGTCCCGGGGATTTTGGTTTAGAAATTATTCATAAGAAATATACTCTGCATAATCGTCCCAAATCAGACAAATCCATGTCTTACCCTGATTGAACACGATTTCATCGCCATTCTCATCGTAGAACATGTTGGGAGAATAATCATCCTTGCGCTTCCAGCTACCTTCAATTACCTTACCATTGGTAAAGATATATGCATCGCCCTTACCATGCACTTCGAACGCCATATAGTCTTTCTCTACAGGCTCGTGCACTTCGCCATGGCAAATCTTGAAAATAACATTGGATACTGCCAACTGCTCATCATTGTACTCATCTATCTGCGCATCACCATACTGATAACGGTAGTAAAGACGGGTCTTGTCGTCATATTTAAA
Organism: uncultured Acetatifactor sp.; assembly: GCA_904501885.1. Taxonomy (GTDB): domain Bacteria; phylum Bacillota; class Clostridia; order Lachnospirales; family Lachnospiraceae; genus Acetatifactor. The sequence goes on from CAJGCP010000004.1 coordinate 17,830, forward strand.
GTGTGCTCTGTTGGTGCCGTATCCACCCTTATTGGATGTATTTCCGCCGGGATAAATCTCGGTTGCATCTTCATAAGAATCATAAGTTGCCGCATACCCTTCGTCTGCAAAAGTAAATGCCTGCTCGAAACGATTGTGTGCTTCGTAGGTTTTCTTGTATTTCAGACGATTCACTGCGTCATTGTAACCATCAATAAACAAATATCCGGTAAACTCTGTGGAATAGCCGGGTCTGGAAACACGACCAAACGCCTCGGATGCTGCCACATCAATACCATATACGGCCTGACTGATATTGTCCACTCTGGTGGTGTTAATAACAGGACCTACAAAGGGAACTGCCAGACCCCAATTGACATAGATGGAATCATATGCCATGGACTCATACAAATAATAATCACGGGCACTGCGGACGGGTCCGATTTTTTCCAAATTATCGTAATCCTCGAAGATACCCATCAGACGGGTAATACGTCCTTCTACAGGTGCCTCGAAAATAATACTCGCCTGAGAAATACCATACTGGGGAAGCGCGGGGGTATTATTAGGAATCATAACCGCCATATTTCTGCGCTCTACCACATCTGCATCTTTCCACTCACCGGTAAGGTAACTCTGCATCATGCCATCTTTTTCCACTCTGTCGGTGATATAATTTGTCTCACCACCGGGAACCAAAGTGGGAATCGGCTTGTCCGTAGGTTCGGGGGTGGGCACCTCTTCTTCAAATTCTACCGAATTAATTGTTACGATAGGAGATTCCATATCACCACAACCGCTCAACGCAAACACCATACCTGCCACCAGGACCGTTAATATAATCTTTTTCATAATTATCCCTTTCTATTGTGTTAATACAAGTCTATTGTATTCCTATCAGGGTCTTTTGTCTAATTAAAGTATATTTAATAATTATTAAGATTTTCTTGTGGTTTAGTGTAAATGTACAGGATCCTTGGGGTCATTTATCTTTCTTGCACTGGTTCTTCCCTCGGGCTTGATTTCGCCTGCTGCCATCAGGGACTTCTTGGTCAATGTAGGACCAATCAATTCATATACCAGCACACTGAACAAAATGACGTTTCTGATAATTGCTCCATCTGAAAGATTTGCTGCTGTCAAAGACATCCCCAAAGCCACGCCTGCCTGGGGAAACAGGGTAATACCGAGATTTTTCACAATCTTTTCATTACACTTGGTTGCCTTACAGGTTGCATATGCACCAGTATACTTGCCGGCAGTTCTTGCAATGATATAAATTGCACCCACCAACAGAATCAGAGGATTGCCCAAAATCTGCAAATCCAACTCTGCACCGGACAATACAAAGAACAGAATACTGATGGGTGCTGTCCATCTGTCCACGCGGTCCATCAATTCTTCGCTGGTTTCACAGACATTACAGAATATCGTACCCATCATCATACAGCTGAGCAACAGAGAAAGTCCACAGTGAACACCGCCGATTTCTCCTTTGATTGCAGAGATTCCAACCATCATAATAACGAATGCCACAGAAATCGACATACGTTTGCTTCTGGAATGGAAAAAGGTTTCCACAAAATTCAACAAAAATCCCATCAATGCACCAATACCTAAGGACAATACAATCTCTATCAGCGGTTCAATTACCATACCTGTCACACTGATACTGCCCGCCTCAATGGCATTGGCAATTCCGTAAGAAACTGCAAACAACACCAGGCCAACTGCATCGTCGATGGCAACCACCATCATCAATAATTTGGTCAAAGGACCATGGGCTTTGTACTGCTTAACTACCATTAAAGTAGCCGCCGGTGCGGTTGCTGATGCAATAGCACCTAACACAATTGCGGAAGACAGGGACAACAGATGGGGGAACGCCAAATGCAATCCAATCAAAACCACATCAACCAATGCAGTAGTAATTACCGCCTGTCCGATACCAATAGCAATTGCTTGTTTTCCCATAGATTTTAACTGGGACAGACGGAACTCGTTACCAATGGTAAAAGCAATGAATCCCATCGCTGCCTGAGACAGGGCGTTCAACCCCTCTACCTGGTGCAATGTGTTAAATCCTAGGCCCGGAACTCCTAATGAGCCAATCACATAGGGCCCTAACAAAAGTCCTGCCACCAAATATGCGGTAACTGCAGGAAGATTCAATATTTTTGCAACTCTTGATAACAACAGTCCTCCTATGATAGCAAGGGCTAAACTGATGAATAAAACTTGCATAATCTTTACCTCTTTTTATATGTATTCGTAGAACAAAAACATATCAAATATAGCACTCTGTCTTACAATAATCAAGGGGTTTTTCCCTAATTTTCAGCATTTATTTTATCTTTTCCTGAAATGAACTTTCGGACAACAGATAAAAATGTCTTTGCCGCTGTAGGAATCCTTCGCATCATATAATCCACCGCCACAGCATACATAGGCACCAACATCAAGAAATAGGGCATCACATACCTGGGTTTGGATTCCCACAACATACTGAAAATAAACCCTCCGAACACAGCAATCAAAAGTACATATTTGTCTTCGTTCTTCAGCCCCTTTCTGTCTGCCAGCAACAGGAAGAAAATACTGCCATACATAAATAATTGATATATCTTCATAAACCCTTGCAGCAATACATCCATTTTAGGACCACCATAAATAGACACCGCCAAGGGCTTTAACTCTCCATTAAAACGGAAATTCATAATCCGGGCCTGATACATGGGCGCGTTCCACTGATAATTCATCTTTCTCTGATAAAAATTCAGGGCATATCCGGGATTTTCTGCAAATTCCTGCAGTCTGGCTTTGTAATCCACCATCGCCTTTTCCGTGGCTATTTTAGGGTTACAGCCATTCTGTGTAAAAGAGTCCAGCGCATAGGCGTTATACCAGCCGGGATTGCCATCCTTATCATTGGTTCCCATGACAAGATACAAAGACGCCGGGATTCCTTTCAAAGAGGTATCCCTCACCCCCGCATAGGTCAGATTCAACGCTCCCTGCAATAAGAGGACGCCCGCAATAACACTGCATCCGGTCACCAAAACCTGCCATTTGAATTTGCCCAACAACTTCACCAGCGCCACAATCACAAGTGCTATGACTAGAATCAAAGTATTCTTCCGCAACTGTACCATCAGTCCCGCAGCAACCCCCAGTCCGATTGCCTTCGGGATGCTAAATTTATCCAAACAGGACAGCAAAAGCCAAGTAGCCAATAGTCCCACCGCTGTGGAAGGCAAGTCGCCATATACATAAGGAATATACAAATACATGGGGGCACAACACAGCGCAAACAAAAGATAATAAAACTCCGCCTTGTGGTTTTTATTGGTCAAGTGTCTCACGATCATACACCCGGACAGCACAAGCACCGGTACCAGCAACGCAGAAAAATACTGGAACGCCCTGTAATTCATATCTCCAAACCAACTGAACAAAATGCGTAGCAGTGTCACAATACCCAGCTGCTGAGGGTATACCGTCAAATAACTGATTTCTTGAATGCCCTCATAATTGTCGTGATTAAAGGCCATGGCGTAATCGCAAATGGTAAACTGGTCCGCTACGGGGTAATTAGGCGCCGCCGTGACCCACCAGATGCTGAAAGCACCTACAAATACACAGGCTGCCGCCAAAAGCAGATTGGGATGAATCTTGTACAAAAACAGGTCATAGGCTTTTCCCACGATAAACAGCACTACAATTGCCGCCAACACTTTGACCGCATTCAAAAAGAAAGAATCCTGCTGCCAAAGGACAAATTCAGAGGGTGTCCCGATGATTTGCTCTTTCCCTGTACCAAACATACCATTGATAAAAAGGGTAAAGAAAAGCACCAGTGCCATATAATGAAAGATTTTCGTCAATCTGTTTTCTATCGTAGGTTTTTGCATATACTCCACCTGCTTTTTGCATTTTTCACTATTTTAACACATTTCTGTAAAATAGGAAACTGCGATTATCAGGTTCCCCTCCAACACACAAAAAAAGAGCCGATGCTTAGCATCAGCTCTTTTTGTTTCCAATGCCGGCGACCGGACTTGAACCGGTACGGGGTTGCCCCCGAGGGATTTTAAGTCCCTTGCGTCTGCCTATTCCGCCACGCCGGCATATGGATGGAGGTGGATTCGAACCACCGAAGCAATTTGCAGCAGATTTACAGTCTGTCCCCTTTGGCCACTCGGGAATCCATCCATGCGTCAGTTGCCTGACTGAAAAATCATAGCATAAAGAACCATAAAATGCAAGTCCAAACAACGAATTAATTTACAACCCGCAGTACCATTGCGCTGGTGGCAGGAAGTTGCACCGTCACCCGGCCATCAATAATCGGATATTCAGCACCTTCCATCACATATCCTTCTTCGCCTGTCTGCACCAGCACCTTCACACGTCCACTTTGAGGTGCACCAACTTCCCACACGGAAATGGTCTTTTCTATCTCCCAATCGTTGTTATTGATTAACACAACACTGATATCTTTACCTGCAAAACGTCCATAGGATAAAAATCCTTTGTCCCCCGTCATGGGTTTTAAGGAACCCGTTTTGAATTCCGGATATTCCTTGTGCATACGGATCATATCCTTATGGAATTGTATCAACTCCATATCTTCCCTGCCCCAAGGATAGGTTCTTCGATTGTCCGGATCGGTAAATCCACACACTCCGGCCTCATCCCCGTAATACAGAGTGGGGGCCCCCGGCCAGGTCATTTGCATCACCACAGCCTCTCTAAAAATCCCTTTGCGCACACCCTCCCGGGCTGCATCTGTGCCCAACGTAGCGGCTCTTCCCACTTTACCGTTAGTTCTGGTCAGGAAACGGGAATGATCGTGATTGGAAAGTTCATTCATGGCCACCTGCAAACTGGGATTGCTGAAGCTGGCATTATGATAGTGCATGGCCTGCCAAAAATAGTCCGCATCCCCTTTTAACTCAAGCCTGCTGCCATCACTGTGTTTTTCCATGCCGGTCAAAAACCAAGTCACCGGTTCCATGAAGGCATCATAATTCATCACCGAATCCCATTCGTCGCCCTGCAACCATTCCTTGGTGCTGCCATAATGCTCTGCCAAGATCAAAGCTTCCGGATTGGCTTCCTTCACCGCTTTGCGGAATTCCTTCCAGAAAAAGTGATTAAACTCCCTGCTGTGCCCCAGATCCGCCGCCACATCCAAGCGCCATCCGTCTACATGAAAAGGCGCCGAAATCCATTTCTTTGCTATCTTCATCACATAGCGACATAGCTTCTCTGACTCTTCGTAGTTTAACTTAGGAAGGGTGGCGTGATTCCACCAGCCATCGTAGCTACCATTGTAAGGCCATCCCTCCACATCTTTGAAATCAAAATAACTTCTGTAGACACTGTCCTCACTCACATAAGCACCCTTTTCGTAGCCTTGTGCATCTTCATAGATACGCTCTCTGTCCAGCCACTTATTGAAAGAGCCGCAATGGTTAAACACGCCGTCCAATATCACGCGTATTCCTCTTTTGTGTGCTTCCTCTACCAATTTGGCAAAAAGTGCATTACCGGCTTCCAAATTCTCTTTGCTCGTCACACGATTTTTATACAAGGTAGCAAACCGGTTTTCCTTCTCTCCCTTAGGAAGCAATTCTCCCTGGTCGCTCAGGATTTTGCCCAGATGGGGGTCAATATAATCATAATCCTGACTATCATATTTGTGATTGGAGGGAGATACAAACAAAGGGTTAAAGTAGATGACTTCCACCCCCAGGTCCTGCAGATAATCTAGTTTATCCATCACACCCTGCAAATCTCCACCATAAAACTGGCGCACATCCATTTCCGCAGGGGGACGATTCCAATCCTCTACCCGCTCCACCAATTCGTTGATGTAGCAGTACTCGCCTGTCAGCACATCGTTGGAAGGGTCTCCATTGCAAAACCGATCCGTATAAATCTGATACATAACTGCACCCTTGGCCCAGGCAGGAGTTTTAAATCCGGGAAGGATAACAAACCGATAGGTATCATCCGGGGTATCCACCACACCTCTGGTGTCGTAATAGAGGGTTCCCTCCGAGGTATTGATCTCGAAATAATAGGAAAAGCGCTCCGTCCCCAAAGTCACTTGGCAACTGTAATAATCAAATGTATCGGAATTACAACCGCTTCCCTGATTTGCACACTCGACAGAAAGCTCTTCCATTCTATTCAAAGGGATTCGCTGGCCGCGACGGATAAGACAAATTCCTTCCACGCCCTGTTTCGGTGCGCGCATTTTTATGGTGACTTCTTCATATTTCTCCGGCTCTCCGGGGAAAATAAAATTCTGTGTTGTATCGCTAAAAAAAGCGTCGCAAAATGCACTGCTTTGCCTATTTAACATCTATAACTCTCCCTTGCGTCCATAGGTTATCTGACGCTATCAATCTTTCATTTTTGTCTACCCTATATCTTACCCAAATCCGAAAAAAATGTAAAGAAAAAAGCAACCATCTCTGGTCGCCTTTTAAGAAGGTATTTCTTCTTATGGGTATAGCAAAAAACTACATAATGTATTGGGGGGGTTACGTCTATTATAGTACCACCGCGCCCAAATTCTGCCAATTCCAATTTTGAACAAAGTTTATAAAAACGAGGGTCCGTTTTTGTGAATATTGCACAAATTGTGCCAATCCCGTTGCCTCAACAATCCTCCGGAATGATTACTTATATCCCGGGCGTATAAAAGGTCAAGGTATTACAGAAATACACGGCGCCTGCCATGGCCCCTAACCAAATAATAATCCAGCTTCCCTTAGCCAATTCTTTTTTCTCTTCTTTGGAAAGTTCTTCTACCACCCAAGGAATCAGGAAAGAAAGGATAAAACACGCAATTCCCCAAAATATAGCAGGACTGCCAAGCAGGGACACCCACTGCAAGAAAACTCCACTGACCCTCTGCACCATCTCCCAGGGGAAATATCTGGTAGCCATAAAACTAAAAGCCAAAATACAACAAAGCCACAACTTTCTTTCCTTTGGCAACTTTCCTTCTGCTACAAACAGTACCCATAACAAAACAACACTGCCCAGCATCAACCCAAGCCCCAGCCCCGGTCGGTCCGAAAACTTCCACATGGTCAAAAAATCTGCCAACACATACCCCTTCGTGGCAATATTTTGCATCGGAATGCCATCTCTTGCAGATAGAAGCAAGAACACAAAAACACTGAAAATCGCACCCATTGGCACAGAAAATACCTCAGCCCATTTTCTCTTGATTTTGCGAAACGACCAAACAAACCAAGGCAACAGTGCCAAGGCAACCGCCTGCTTCATGTCCACCTGTTGATAAGTCACAGACAACCGATAGGGACAGGTCATATATAAAGTCACACCCATTAGGTGCGCCACTTCATCTTCATAAGTGGTTTTCATCAGGAAAAACATCCCCGTAAATGTGACCAATTGTATCAAAAGCACAATGCAAATATGCCAAAGCACAACGCTTCCTATCATCTTATATAAGATAGAGTTGGTAATCTTCTGTGCCCATATCTGCACTTCCCCTGTATGCATCAAATATCCCAAGGTCAAAGGAAAACAGGACACCACCAGCACTGCCGCATACAGCCATTTGATTTTTTTAACAATCTGCTCCATGGGTCCTCCTTTTTCGCATACACTTCACAACAACCAACCCCACAATGCCAAGCAAAGAGACCAACTCCGCAATCCGGGACAAAACAAGCCCACCATAGGTAATTTCCAGTTTCCCACTAAACGCAGCAGGAACACAAAGGCGAAGATCTCCGTGCGCACCATAGGTTTCCGAAATGATCGGCTGTGCTCCATAGAATACAGTTTCTGCCGGCAGCGCTTCTGCATCGCCCTCTCCTCCAGGCAATACCTTCACGCGATATCCCGGATAAGCAATCAAAGGTAGTTCCAACCAGCCCTCTTCTCCGCCTTCGTTGGCTACCTGTATCTCTATCCTTGTGCCCTGTTTCTCATATTCGGACCAGGTCACTCCTTCCGAGGCAACCGGTTCATGATAATAATAATCAGACACTTTTGTACCCTCTAATAAATATTCCCCGTTGAATACCGCCGTGGTACCTAAATTCTCTGCTGTGTGCAAATAGGTGGCGGGGGTATTGTAAGTGATATCGTTCACATGGAATATGGCCGTTGCCAATGCAATGATACTGAAAAACACCGTCAGCCAACGTCTATTCTTGGCCTCCTTTTCCCGCAATACAAAGATCGCTCCAAAAAACGCACATAGTACGCTGGACGCAGCTACCATTCTGGTAGGAATCTGGATAGAGCCCAAAACCCTGCCCAACACCGGCACCTGCAACAAGGCATCCCAAGGGAAATAACGGGTGCTCATAAACAAAGTAACCACGATGCCTGCTAACAGAACCAGACAAGTAACCGTCGCATCTTCATTTTTACGGCTTTTCCACGTTGCCAAAAAGCATATCACCAGTAGCAGGCCTGCGGCACCGATTTGAATGGGCTCACAGTTAAACATGCCTGTCTGGAAACCGCCCATATAGGGCACCAATTGGAAAATGCCCGCCATTTCCGTGCCTCTAATCTGTAAATCCATTGCAGTGATGGAGGTAAAATGATATCCCCCCTGTACCATGGTGTGCAAAATAGGCACCCAGAACCAGGCATTAATCAATAAAGTAATGCCAACGCCTTGTAACAGTTGTACGATGGTCTTTTTGCGGAAGGTTTTTCTCCAGCAAATCACACACACCAACATCACACAGATTGCGGCGATGGCAGTGGAAATCAAATGACTCTGCAGCAGACAGGTAAAGCCTGCCACAAGATAATATTTATAGGAAGGATACTTCTCTTCCTGTTCCTCTTTACAAAGCAATAAATATATGCCGCAAATCACCAAAGGGAAAAAGGTCATTCCCATACATTCCCCAATGGCGCCTCTGTTGTAGAAATTGTAGATTCTATATGGCGCCAGCATATAAAGAACGGTTCCAAACAATGCGCCATAGGAATGCTCCACACATTTTTTGAAACAAAAATAGGTAATGATTGCGGAAGATATCTGCAATCCAACCACGAATATCCGATAAGTTTCCATCATAGAGAAGCCACAGATGCGCAGAAATGCTGCAGGTAACAGGAACAAATCCCCATAAAAAGAAGAAACCTGATAGCCATGGTCGAACATCCAATAGCTCTGCACCCGGATAGGAAACTGGTTCAATTGCATTAGGCTATGTTTCAAGCCTTCGATTCGCATCAGATGAAAAGGGGTATCCCCCTTGATGCCCATGGCATCGGATAGCAGCGGGGAAGAAGCAAGTAAAACACAACCCAACAACACCCACACCACCACCTGATCAACGGCAGAAATCTTTTTCTCCCGCACCAGTTTGTAAAAATTCAGAAACAGGTTGATACCCACAGAAACCATCAATGTAAGCACCGCCAACATAAAGAACCCCAGATTGGTCTTTATGATTTTGATGCTTCCGATTTCTGCGGCAGGAGTACCCTCCTGAATACCACCATTTAGCTGCACCTTCTCGTGAGACGCTGTCACATAAAATTCAAAACTCATTTCCTGCTGGCCCGCCCGCATATTTACAGCGTTGCTCAACAATCCTCTGAATTTGGTTTCAGATGCGGGAACAATATGGAACTCTATATTACCCCCCTCAGGAATTTGCGCCTCCACCAGAACGCGGTACACACCGGGCGTCACCGCACATTCTGCTAAAGTGCTGCTCTCCACCAAAGTCATTCCTCGGTTTTCTACCATGATTTCCTGATTGCGGAAACAACCAATACCAACAAAAAGCAAAACCAGGAGGAGTTCTATTGTAATACGTATCTTCTTCATAATGCCTCCCCCTTCTGCAGCACCAGATCTTCTGCCTTTTTCTTGTTTTTGTCTTTTTTCACTTTTACAAACACCAACAGAATAAGGGTTGCCAGAGAAAGCGCTTCTGCCATTCTCCAGTAAACAGGTGATATAAAGCGCACCACAAAAGTACCCTCATACTCTGCGGGTAAAATGACTCTTATCTGATGGCGTTCATTGGATACCAAATCCAACTTTGTTCCCGCCATATCTTCACATCGATATCCACGGTAATTTACCAAAGGGAGATCCATGTAGCTTTCCGCTTCGGAGACATTACGGCAGGAAACCTCCATCCGCAGCGCTCCCTTTTCCCAGGCTCGCACTTCCACTTCTTCCGGTGCCACCGGTTCCTCATAGGAAAACTCCATGGGATTCATACCGTCAATCAAGTATTCCCCGCCGGCCACATATCCGGCACCCATACCTTTCTCGTGATATACACGGAAGGTACCTGCACTCTGCAATACATGTTCTGACATATAACAGGTAGAAGTAAACACGCTAATCACCACTACCAGCAAGCCGGCATAGAAAAGCTTTGTCCATCCTTTCTGCTCCAAAGTCATGAGCACCACACCACAAACCACTACTAAAAGAACAGTGGCCCAGCCTAACACTCTGGTGGGGAACTGTAAACTGCTGACCAATGCAGCAAACACCTGTCCCAGTTCCTGCAAATGGTCCCAAGGGAAGATATTCAAACTCATCAAAAGCAGGCCCGCACTGAATATGGCAGCCACTTTACCTAAACCAATTTTCTGTTTTTCGTCCTTTTCCTTGGAAAAACCATTGAGCCAAAGGATTAGGAATATGACCAGGCCAACCAAAAGCACCAGCCCCACACCCACGGGATAGGTAAACTGTGCTCCATTGTCACCCAACGGGGTCTTGCTACCCCTCTGCCAGAAATGGAAGAACAGATGGGAGAGCGTAAGGCCTGTATTTTGTATGGTGCGCGCACCCAAGTTCTTAATATGTATATCCTGGGTCAAATAATAATCCACACAAGGAACCAAAAACCAAAGACTCAAAAGAACAGCCACCGCCGCCCCTTTGAATAATTCCCAAAATACCTGCTTTCGAATGACCTTCTTGATAAATAGGATAAGGGTCAACACCGTCAGCAACAATGCCACTTCACAGGTAAGGATATGGGTCTGCATCAATCCCGCATAGCCAATGGCCAGCGGAAGCCACGCTGTTTTATATGTCTTTCCTTCAGGGTCTTCCCCAAATACTCTAAAATAACCGTAGACAACCAGAGGGAAGAACAACATCGCAATTCCTTCTCCCACATCGCCGGTCTGGTATAATTTATAGATTCTGTAGGTAGACAATGTGTAAAGGGCACTACATGCAAGTCCCACCTTGTAACTGCCAAGCATCTTTTCAAAGCACCGATATGCCACTATCGCCGTTGCCACATTTAAAATCACAAAGAAAATATGGCTGGCTGTAACAACCGTGAATCCAAGCAGTCGAAGCACCGCCGGGATCATCAAAAAGAGATTACAGTAAAAGATGGAGCAGGCATATCCCTGTCCGTATAACCATTCCGGATCTATTCTCACAGGAAACTGGCCACTGGCCAAACCATCCTTCACACCCTCAATTCGCATATAGTGGAACATCAGGTCAATGGAGTTTAACGCTCCGTCTGCCAATTGGAAGAAGGAAGAAAACAGCACAATCAATCCAATCCCCCAAATCACTGTCTTCTGCTCTCTGGAGAGCTGCCGCCGCCACACATAGTGATAGGAAATCAGTAAATAAGTCAACACTCCACAAGCAAGGAACACTGTCAGGAGCATTGTCCACATATGATAGGTTTCTGTGAAGCGCACGCCCTGGATTTGCAGATTGCCGCCTCCCTTGTAGGATAAAATCACTTCCATCTGTTCTGTGGACTCATACAACCAGGCGATAAAATCCGTACCTGTCTTTTGACGATACAGGGTTTCACCATTATTTTTCAAGCCACCTGTAAATACCGTGTTGTCCCGCAAATAAACATCCGCCACATAATCCGATTCCGCCCCGTAGAACACTTCCACACGGTAGGTACCAAAACCAAGAGGAATCTGATCAAAAATAACATTTTCCCCGGCAGAAAACGGTCCGGTCAGTATTTTATCCCGGGACACCTCATATGTCTGCTTGGGCAAGAACAACTGAAGTACACAAAAAAAAGACAGCACAAGGAACAGCCCTATCGCAAAAATCGATATCTGTTTCCTTCCTCTGTCTTTTATCATACTTAGTTCTCCTCCGTGAAAAGAGCCTCAAACTCTTCTCTGGAAATTTTCTCTTTCTCTAGCAACAATTCCGCACAGGCATGCAACACTTTTGCATTTTCTTCGATGATACTTTTTGCCTTTCCGTAACATTCATCGATAATCGCCTTTACCTCTTTGTCAATCTCGCTTGCAACGGTCTCGCTGTGTCCTTTGGCATGCGCCAAATCTCTTCCGATGAACACCTCGTCCTCGTTGTCATCATAACAAATCACACCGATATTCTCGGACATACCAAACTTAGTCACCATACTTCTGGCCACCTTCGTTGCCCGCTTGATGTCGCTGGATGCGCCGGTTGTAATATCGCCAAAAATCATATCCTCCGCAATCCGTCCGCCCAAAGACACCATAATATCCTGCATCATTCTGCTCTTGGTGGCAAACATATTGTCACGCTCCGGCAGGGGCATGGTATATCCCGCCGCACCTACGCCGGTAGGGATGATGGATACTGTATACACAGGGCCAACATCCGGCAGTACATGGAATAAAATCGCATGTCCCGCTTCATGATAAGCCGTAATCTTCTTTTCTTTGTCGGAAATAATGCGGCTTTTCTTCTCCGCACCAATGCCCACCTTGATGAAGGACTTTTTAATATCCTCCTGGGTCAAATAGGCTCTCTCGTCCTTCGCCGCCTGAATGGCTGCCTCGTTCATCAGGTTTTCCAAGTCCGCACCGGTAAATCCCGCTGTGGTCTGTGCCACCTGCTTTAGGTCCACATCTTCTGCCAGAGGTTTATTCTTGGCATGAATCTTCAGGATATCCTCTCTGCCGGAAACGTCCGGTGTACCCACACCAATCTTGCGGTCAAAACGACCGGGACGAAGAATCGCCGGATCCAAAATATCTACACGGTTTGTAGCGGCCAGCACGATAATGCCTTCATTCACTCCAAAACCGTCCATTTCCACCAACAACTGATTCAGTGTTTGCTCTCTCTCGTCATGGCCGCCGCCCATACCGGTACCGCGCCGTCTTGCTACCGCATCAATTTCATCGATAAATACAATACAGGGTGCATGCTTTTTTGCATCTTCGAAAAGGTCACGCACACGGGATGCACCCACACCCACGAACATTTCCACGAAATCCGAACCGGAAATACTAAAGAAGGGAACACCCGCTTCTCCGGCAATGGCTTTTGCCAACAAGGTTTTACCGGTGCCGGGAGGGCCCTCTAACAGAACGCCCTTGGGAATTCTTGCGCCCACCTTGGTGTACTTGCCGGGCGCTTTCAGGAAATCAACGATTTCCTCCAAATCTTCCTTCTCTTCTTTTAAACCTGCCACTTCCGCAAAGGTAATGGTCTTATCTCCTGTAGACATTTTGGCTCTGCTCTTGCCAAAGTTCATCATCTTGCCGTTATTTCCACCACCACTTCTGGCGCTAAATATGGAAAACAGGATGACTCCTGCAATCAGCATGAAAATCATCGGCACAAAGGTAGAGAGCCACCAACTCTCTCTGGGCACATCTGTCACCAAAGGATCAAACCCATGATCCCGTACTAATGCTTCTGCCTCTTTAATATCTGTCACGAACAATTTCTTCAAGTATCCGCCGGTCAACTCAACCATCAAATATCCGGTGGGTACCTCTTTGTTGGGATTTACCGTTATTTCAACAATTCTCTTGGCCTCCAGATCGGCAATCAACTGCTGTCTGGTATACCTTTCATCCACTCTTCCAAAAGAGGTGGCGAAGGTCACAAAAGCCAGCAACAGTAACATAAATATAAATATGGGACTAAATCCACTCCGTCTTTGCTTCACCAAAAAAGCCTCCTACTTAAACAAATTCTACCACGCCGATATAGGGAAGGTTGCGATATTTCTGATCATAATCCAAACCATAACCCACAACAAACTCGTCCGGAATCTGAAATCCGGTATAATCCACAGGCACCTGAATCACGCGTCTGGAAGGCTTATCCAAAAGAGTACACAGACGCAGAGATTTAGGACCTCTGTCATGTAGCATTTCCAAAAGGTAACTCAAGGTTCTTCCGCTATCCACAATGTCCTCAATCACGATCACATCTTTTCCTTGAATCGATTCATCCAAATCCTTCACAATCCTGACAACACCACTGGATTTCGTGTCGCCGCCGTAACTGGAAACAGACATAAAATCAAAACTTACAGGAACTGTAATTCTCTTCGCCAATTCACACATAAAGAAGCTGCCGCCCTTTAAGATACAAATCAAATGTACCTCTTTCCCTGCGTAATCCTTGCTGATTTGATCTCCCAACTCCTGAATTCTGTCATCCACTTCTTTTTCTGTCAAAAGTACCTTAATCTGCTCTGCCATTTTATCCTCCGTTTCACCGTGTTTCACAGTCACTATTTATTAATTTTACCTCTAATATGGTTTTTGTATTCTCAGTTACTTTAAAAAATTCACTGATTCTTTTACCTATGATCCATAAGATATGGTCGCCTTCCGCCAACACAGGCATTTTTTCCCTTTCCTGTTTCGGAATTTTTTCGTCTATCAAATATTGCTTCAGGGTTTTATGCTTCAATTCCCCTTTGGCATCCCTGATACACAAATAATCGCCCTCTCGCCGATACCTTATTTGTATAGATTGTTCTATTTTATCACAATCAAACCATTTCGTATACAGATGATTGGGAATTTCGACCCCTTCCGAGAAAAGAAATTTACGAAATTCCAATCTTCCAATCCCCGGCAATGCCAGTTCCCATTCTTTGCTGTCGCAAGATACGATTTCCATCAAGGTCGACTGCTCTTTTAAGTCATCTTCTGATACATCAAAAACGATTTCTTCATATCTTCGACTGGCCACAATTCCGAAGGGTAACCGAATACTGCGATTTTCCTTTTTCTCAAGCAAGGTCATCATATCGTTCACATGAATCTGACTGATATCCTTGCCCGTAGGGGAAAATTCCTTCGCCACCGCAAACAAAACTCTCTTTTGAATGAGGGGCGGATATGCGGTCAGTCCGGCAATCTCCAGCCTGCCCTGTCCCCTGGCCACCTGTTGCAACACCTTACAGGTTTGCTCTGCCAGGTAATCCTCCGTCTCTTTCAACATCTGTGCACTGCGGACGATATGATCCACTGCGCCTTGGGCAACTTCCTGCTCCGCAAAAGGCAAGATATGATGCCGGATACGGTTGCGGGTATATTCATTTTCCTGATTGGTGGCATCCACCCGCCAGAAAATATTTCTTTCCTTTAAATATGCTTCGATTTCCTCCCGCTCCAAACACAAAAGAGGGCGGATAATGGTAGTATCTCCTTCTCCCTTGCGGACAGGTGCAATGCCGGATAGGCCTCCCGTGCCGCTTCCCCGGAACAAATGAAATAATACCGTTTCAGCGTTGTCATTTTTATTGTGAGCCACCGCTATTTTGGTGGCATTATGTTCTGCTGCCGTTTGATAAAAACTCCGATACCTGGCTTCTCTGCCGGCCACTTCCGTAGAAATCTTTTGTTCCACCGCTATTTGAGGCACATCTATCCGATGACAGGAGAAAGGAATTCCCAGTTCCCCGCACATCTGCTCTACAAAAAGTGCATCCTCGTCTGCTTCTTTGCGAATGCCGTGGTGAATATGCACCACATGTAGATCAAAGTTTTTCTGCTTCCGATATTCCGCCAACAGAAATAAGAGGCAAACAGAGTCTGCCCCTCCGGAAACCCCGACCACCACACATTCTCCGGGGATAATCATATGTTTCTCCTCCAGGTAGGAGAAGACCTTTTTTTCTGTTTTTTCCAGAATATTCATATTCAAATGTTATCCTATCCGAAGAAAAAAATCAAGTATTCCAAAAACCGATTACGCCAATCGTCATATCATCTGTCACCCGGCCCCGGCTACTGCAAATGGCCATGCCCATCAAATGCTCTGCCAGGTGCTTCGGATTAAGCTCCGAGGCGGCTAAAATGGCATTTTGTAATCCCCGCTCCTCTAACGAACCGCCAAAGGCTTCCAACACTCCATCCGTCACCATAATAATCATGTCCCCGTCCTGTAACAGAATTTTCTGTGTCTTTAATTCAGGCTGCTCAAAGCTACCCAAGGGCAGACTTTCCGCCGTAAAGACTTCTACTCTGTTTTCCCGCTTCAAAAAAGTGGGGCCACCGCCCAATTTTGTGATTTCCAAAATACCTTCATATAGGTCTGCCCGGCACACATCCAGTGTAGGATGATTGTTGTCTTCATCCAAGGCAAAGAGGCATCTGTTTACCATATGTATTGCCGTGGAAATATCATAGCCGGACTCCGCCATTTTTTCCATCAGATCCAACACTCTGGCACTGTCTTTCCCGGCCGTCTCCCCGGAGCCTGTGCCGTCGGACAACATGGCCAGAATCTTGCCATTTTCAGTCTCCACCACCGAATAATTATCACCGGACGCAGTTTCCCCTTCCTTCACCGCTCGGGAAAATCCTGTCATCACATGAAAGCAAGCTTCCTCTTCCAACAAAAATCCACGGGGCGTTGCCTCCACCAAATACGGGCTCTGGGCGGAAGGCAGCAGGCGCTTGTCCAATATCACAGAAATCATATCCACCGCCTCCTCCACCGGGATGGAGTTTCCCTTGGCAGTGTACATGGTCAGGGCAATGCTGTTGCGCCCATTTTCCTGAGGCAGATAACAGGGGCTTTCTACCACAATCCCTTCTTCAGCCAGATTGGCAATCAGAGACTTTTTCTTCCTTGCCTCCATGGGCTGATAAATGAATACTTCACTGGCCGCCTCCGTCATAATCTTGGCCATTTCCCGCATATTACTTCTTATAATTCTGCGGCTTTCTCCCAGCCGGTGCTCTAACAGGTGCGTCTGCCGGTCTAACGCCTGCGGCAGAATTTCTTTTTCATAACTCCGCGACAGGGCATAAAAACTATCCGCATATCGAAGCAACTTGCGCCTACACAGTTCCGAGATTTGTAAGGAATATAACTCCATGTCCTTCTTTTGGGTTCTCATCGTATCTACCTCCACCATTTCTACAATTTTGTAAGGAACTTCATTATAGAAATATGCTTCGGATTATTTTGTCAAATTCCGTGAGGAAGAGGCTTAAGTTTTACGACAAAAAAAGCGGTAGCTATGGCCGCCGCTAATCTTTTTTCTTGAATTGTATTTCCCCGGGATAAATGAGACCCATCACCTCTCTGGCAATCCGTTCGATATATCCCGGCGTTTTGATTTCCTTTTCAAAATTTTCTATTTCTACTGTCCGCTCATGTTCTGCCGCAATGCTCTGTTCCAGGGCTTCCATTTCCACGGTCTTCTGGTCAATTTTTTCTCTAAGGTCCGCACTTCTCACTGCAACCACTGCCATGATAACCACCAGCACAAAGATGACCAGGAACATACTTAATCTATTCTGTTGATTCTTTTGGTATGCCACCCTTCTTCTTGCCATGGTTTTCCCCTCTGTGTCCTTGAGTTCTACGTCCGACACCTAAATTCATTCTAAGCATTTTTAGAAAAATCGTCAACCTTTGTTTTATACCTCTTTTTGTTCTGCGCGCCACCGTCCGCATCCCGCCTGTTGCCGCTTTGATCGGCGGTGTCATGATTTTCAAAATAACATTTCGGATTCTTGTGAGAATTCTCGTTCCATAACTTACCAGATGTCTGCCCAGAAGTTTTTTATACAGTATCATTCCGGCTAAAACCCCTGCCACGGCAAACCATCGCAGGGTACCATTCCCCTCTTTATTCAAAAACAAAAAAACAGCGACAAATAGATACGCCCAAAACCCCAAATCCTCCAGTGACACCAGCCAGCCTTTATGTGGAATCACTCTGCGAAATATCCGAATCAAATCGTAGAGAAATGTCACATAAACCCCGATATATCCGGCATGAAGAATAAAGACCAATTCATTCTCCATAGGATTACCTAAACAGGCGGCTCATCAGGGATTCTGACTTCTGCCCTCCCGTTCCCGTATCGGAATATACAAAGCTATCCAGTTTTCCATCCACATCGATTTCTCCCTTGTCCAAGGTCAATCGGTTCACATGTAAATCTTTGCCCTTGATACACAGCATTCCCATGCTGGTTTGAAGTAACACTTCATGCTCATCAAAGGACAACACGTCATTCACACCACTGATTGTACAAGTAGCCCTATTGTTTGCTGTTATTTTATGTACACGCGTCCCTGTATTTAAATTCTCCATCCGTCCCTCCGGCACATATTATGCTATATATCATATGCCCGGAGATGTCTCTTTAGACCTTTTTTGGGAGAACCGGCTAAATATAGCGGAATAACTCTTTTGCTTCGTCCTTTTTCACTGTTTCCTGTACATCCAGGACCTCTACCTTGACTTCCTTGTTTCCAAACCCAATGGTGATGACATCGCCCACCTTCACATCCGTTGATGCTTTGGCAACTTTTTCATTGATCATTACCCTGCCCGCATCGCAGGCTTCATTTGCCACAGTTCTGCGCTTGATCAGTCGGGAAACTTTTAAATATTTGTCTAATCTCATATGCTACTTCCTCATTCAAACTTTCTTTTATGACTCAAAACAAAAACCTCGGTAAATGTCGTCTAGGCATTCACCGAGGTTGATTACAAAGTTGTCTGATCGATTATGCGTTCAACATATCCTTCAGAGCCTTGCCAGCTTTGAACTTAGGAGCCTTAGAAGCTGCGATCTTCATAGAAGCACCGGTCAAAGGATTTCTACCTTCTCTTGCTGCTCTTTCAGATACTTCAAAAGTACCAAAACCAACCAACTGAACCTTCTCGCCTTTTTTCATTTCTGCTGCAACAACATCTGTGAAAGCCTTCAGAGCCTTCTCAGCGTCCTTCTTAGAAATTTCAGCCTGCTCAGCTATAGCTGCAATCAATTCTGTCTTGTTCATATTAGAGTCCTCCTATATGATTTTCGATTTGTAACCCTGCGCCCATTAGAACGCTTAATAATATTTATAACCATTTTTGCCCATTTTGTCAAGGTTTTTCCACGAAATCCAGACTTTTTGTTGCTTTTTTGCCTACATTTATTCGATTTTACGCAAAATATTTTGCAAAAACAGTTGTTTCTCTTTTTCCTGTGAAACAATCCGATCTAATTTTTCCTGGTTTTTTCCCGGAATCCATGCCTTACCGCTGTTATAATAAAAGTTGGCAATCTTCCAGAATTTCTCCGGATAAGATAATCTATACAGCAAATCGATTCGACTGAGGGCACTTAAAGGCCGTTCCTGCTCATAAGCATCGATGATGCTTTTGCCCAAGTCC
Organism: uncultured Acetatifactor sp.; assembly: GCA_904501885.1. Lineage (GTDB taxonomy): Bacteria > Bacillota > Clostridia > Lachnospirales > Lachnospiraceae > Acetatifactor. The sequence goes on from CAJGCP010000004.1 coordinate 37,242, forward strand.
TCCGACCAATTGGTTTTCTCCAATAACTTTCTCAACAACAAATATAAATCTCTTATGGGATCATCCCGAGTGCATTTTTCAAAATTTGAAACAAACCACTGACTGCCCGTTTTTATGATATTATGATACTGATAATCCCCATGGCAGAAAGTATGTACCTGCTCCCTGTCACACAGATGGCTATATTTTTTCCATTCTTCGGTCACTGCTTCCGCCTGTTCCAAAAAGAAATCCAACTTATTCTGAAGGTCGAATTCAAACTCGGTTTTCTGCCCCTTTTTATGGAGAAATTTCTTAACCTTGCGCAGCTCCTTGTTGTGCTTCTCATATTCATTTTCCGGAGAATAAACAGGGGGAAGGTCATCGTCACATAGTTCCATGCGAAGATGCATCTTTGCCAAAAGACGTGCCGCTGTCAGACACTCGTCTTTGTCAAAAACATTGCATTCCCTGCCCTCCCGCCAGGTTTTTAGGATATACTGTGTCCGATCGGCCCCTTTGACACACAGAGCCCCTTCCTTCGTCGGGAGAATTTGCTCTACCTCCGGCGATGTATGTACCGACATCTGATCCAATAATTTTTTCTGTATCTGCAATTTATCTTCACTTCCCAAATATTCCTTAAATATCAGGGTTCCTGTCTTGGTATCACACAGAATTGCCCCTCTTCCCTTTCTGGTCTGCAAAACTTCTATGTCATATTGCTCTAACAACACCACAGCCTGGTCGTTCACCCTGTATTCCTCCCCATAAAAATATAGTCACGAACCCTTTTAGTTCATGACTATACTATGAGGAGAATGAAAAAAGTATGTTCTCCTTTTATTTATATTTTTCTACTTCTGCCAAAAGTTTTTCCTTCGTATTAAGACCGGGGTCCTCTAAAACCATCTCCAAAAGTCCGTTTAGAATTCTTCCCATCTCTTTTCCGGGTAAAATTCCGGCCTGAATTAAATCTGCGCCGGTGACCGCCAGTTGTTTCAGGGAAACACATTCCTTCTTGGCGATGATTTCTGCGTATACTTCTTCCCACAGGGCCAAAAGATGCAATTTTTCTTCCCGATAGGTTTCGCTCTGGGCCAATATATCTGCTTTTCTTACTTCAAACAATAGCGGGAAAATGTCTTCTCCAATTTTATTCACTGCTCTGCGCACAATTTTGGCATCCGGTGTCACTCCTTTGCCATAATCGTGGTATTTCACCAGCTTGCATACCTTGTATATGGTATCATTATCAAACTTTAACCGGCGTAGCACTTCTTTGGCTATGCCTTCGCTGTAATCCTCATGCTGATGGAAATGGTCTATTCCTGCTTCGTCCGTGGTCTTTGCCCGGGGTTTTCCCAAATCATGCATCAACATTGTCAACCGATACACCTTATCCGGTGCAATATGACACATGCCCTGCAAAGTATGCTCTCCCACCGAATAACAGTGATGCGCATTGTTTTGCTCTATCCCCATACAAGCATCGAATTCCGGAAAAAACACCTTTGTAACACCACATTCATACGCAATTTTCAAATACTCCGGATGAGGAGAAGTAATCAGCTTCACCAGTTCCACCTGGATTCGCTCTGCACTGATTTTGCTTAAAGTGGGCGCCAATTCTTTGATGGCTTCCAAGGTGTCCGCCTCTATTTCATATCCCAACTGGGCAGAAAAACGAATGGCCCGAAGAATCCGCAGGGCGTCCTCCTGAAACCGGTCCTTGGCTACGCCTACACATCTCACGATTTTCTTCTCAATATCCTGCATACCGCCAAAAATATCTACCAATCCATCTGTATCATTGTATGCCATGGCATTGATTGTCAAATCCCGCCGTTTCAAATCTTCTTCCAAATGAGAGGTGAATACCACCTCCTTGGGATGTCTGCTGTCTTCATATTCACCATCAATACGGTAGGTAGTAACTTCAAATCCTTCCTTGTCCACCAACACTGTTACCGTACCATGTTGTAACCCGGTATCCACTGTACGCGAAAACAACGCCTTCACCTGTTCCGGACTGGCACTGGTGGTAATGTCCCAGTCGTCGGGGATTCTTCCCAGAATGGAATCCCGCACACATCCGCCTACTACATAGGCTTCATACCCTGCCTGCATCAGGGTATCTATAATGAACTTCGCCTTTTGGGGCACATTTATCTTCGTTTTGTTTGCCATAGGACTCCTTTCTGTAAAATCGTAGTAAGAATCTCCTCCTGCTACTTACTGCAAATTAGAAATGGCGGTGGGAAATCCACCGCCACCATTTTTAATTTGCTTCCTCGGATACCACTTCTTCAGATGCTACCTCTTCGGATGCTGCTTCAGCACTTGCTGCCGCAGCCGCTTCCTCTTTTGCAATCAGTTCAGGGTATTTGAGCTTGTTCTTAGGATCGTTAACAACAATCTTATCCATCAGAGCATTCATGTATTCATCCATACGCTCTGTTGCAATGGTGTTTTCGATGCTCAGAATCCACTCTTCCTTGTTGGGTTCGATAAAGTAAGCCACATACTGGTAACTGTCACCCTCAGGAACAATCATAGTCGCATCCCCTGCAACACGTTCTGCATTGAATACCCAATCTTTCACTTCCTCGGGAACACTGGTGGAAACCAAGCCTTCAAAATATCCGTCCTTATTGGAAACGATGGCGGGATCATTATACTTGTTGCAAAGTTCGATGAAACTCTCTTCTGTTGCTGCTCCTGCAAGCCACTCATCATAAATTGCCTGTCCGTCGCCATTTGCGGTGATAATCAAACGGACATTAGCAGAAGGTGTCTTGTCCAAATAGCGGCTTTCAAAAGACAGCGCATAATAACGATTATTTGCGGTATCTTCAATCACAGTGGTGTCACCGGCTTCTCTTGCTCCATCAAACAACCACTCTCTCAGCGCTTCTACGGTCTGTGCCTGGGTTTTGTTTGTGACCAACTCGCCCTGTTCTTTTACTGTTTCCACTGCCGCTTCTGCGTCAGCCTTTGCCACTTCCATTGCTGCTGCCACTTCTTCCTCTGTGGGCTGAACCACTTCCTCGCTATCGGGTGCTGCGGTAGGCAATACAGCATCTGCAGTATATACATAGTAATCTACAGAATCATAAGTATCCTTATTCTCTTCATAATATGCCACTACTTCGTCTTCGGTAGGTTTCTTGGTTTCGCCCAAAGCCTTGTAGTATTCATTGACATACATCTCTTCGGTAATATATGCCTTTACACGCTCTTCGGTAGCATAGGGACCATACATACTCTGAATGAATGCCTTTTTGTTCATCCCTGCATCTTTTGCTGAAGCTTCTACACTTGCCAGATAATCTGCATAATCCTCTGTGGTATCATACTCAAACCCTGCTGCCTTAGCATCCGCCACCATCGCTTTGGTGCGTTTCAGGCTGTCCACTGCAACTTCATCAAAATAATCCTTGAAGGTTCTCTCTTCTGTATAGAGCTGGGATTCGATGGTGCTCACATCCATGCCCATATACATAAAGGTATACCCGTAGGTATTCATGAAATTAGACTTTGCAGCATAATAATGATAATCGTACTCTACCTTTGTGATAGGCTGATCATCTAAGGAAATATATGCTCCGTTAATTGCAATGTAATTACGAATGGGGAAGGAAATAACCAAAAGCGCCAAAGCAACCACGATTAAAATACCGGTAATGGTATCTTTACGCTTCTCTTTCAGTTTTCTCTCCTTTTCTTCTTTTCTTCTCTGCATTTTCAGGTCGTATTTTGTCATAACCTTTTCCTGCACAGGTGTATTTGTTTCTTTATTAGACATAACTGCTGTCTCCTTCCTAATGTTTACCGACTTATTTTACAGCATTTTTGTAAAAAAGTGAAGAGATTTCATATTTTTTTCACAATCGGTCTATGATTTGGCCTGTTTGCGGTATTGCACCGGTGTCATTCCATAATTCTTTTTGAATAGCCGGTTGAAATGTTCTACCGTTTCGTAGCCTACTTCTGCAGCTACCGTTTCTACTGTGTAGGAGGTTTCCCGCAGAAGCTCCATGGCCTTTTTCATACGCGCTTCCTTCACCACTTCCTGGAAGGTAGTGCCTGCTTTTTCCTTAATATACTTGGATAAATAGGGCTTGGAAAGGTGGAAGGTGTCGGATAACACATCCAAGGTCACATTTTTATAATCATTCTGGATATAGTTGATGATTTCTATAATTCGATACTCTCTGCCTTCCAAGACGTTCTGTTCTTTTGCCAATTTATTGACTGCCACTGCCAGCGCTTCAATGGAAGATTTGATAATATCCTCGTCCACACCTACGCCCCAGTACATCTTGTTGTCGTAGGTAACCGCCACATAGGATGCCGCCTTAGAGCCGGAACCCTTGGAAATTGCGTGTTCCTCATATACGGACAATTCGTAGCTGATGCCAAAATACGTCTTCAGGGCGTTGCTGACCGCATCTAATCGTCCATTTCCCACCGTGCGGATGACTCTCTTTTCGCCACCCTGCTCTATCACAACCTCTGCCTGAATTCCCTTGTCCTGCTTAAAATGACACTCCGGAATACGGAAAATCATCTGCGGCTCCACATAATGCTCTTCGAAAATCTGATAGATTTCTGCCGGCTGTAGTTCGTGATGCTGCTTGTCGGAAACACCTTTTACCAGGTATCCCACTTCCTCCTTCATGGCTGCCGGCAAGGAGAAACCAAATTGCTGCTTCAGTACAAAAGCCACACCACCCTTACCGGATACACTATTGATGCGAATGACATCGGACTCATATTCGCGTCCCACATCCGCAGGGTCGATGGGCAAATAAGGAACATCCCAACGACTGCCGCTCTTTCCTTCCTTCTTATAGTTCATTCCCTTGCTGATGGCATCCTGATGGGATCCGGAAAATGCGGTAAATACCAACTCACCTGCATAAGGGGTACGCTCATGTACCTTCATTCCCGTGAAGCCTTCATAAGCTTCTTTTATTTTCAAAATATTGGAGAAGTCCAATCCACTGTCCACACCATGGCTCATCATATTCACTGCCACAGTCACAAGGTCCACATTTCCTGTTCTTTCTCCGTTGCCAAAAAGCGTTCCCTCTACACGGTCTGCTCCCGCCAATATACCAAACTCTGCATCACTGACACCACAACCTCTATCGTTATGGGGATGGACACTGATGATAACATTATCACGATAATTCAGGTGCTTGTGCATATATTCTACCTGACAAGCAAATACATGGGGCATTGCCACCTGCACGGTGGTGGGCAGATTGATGATCGCCTTATTTTCAGGGGTAGGCTGCCATACATCCAGCACCGCATTGCAGACCTCCAGCGCATAGTCCACCTCTGTCTGGGAGAAACTCTCCGGACTGTACTCAAAAGTAAAATTACCCTCTGTCTCCTGGGCAAGCTTTTTCAGCATTTTGGCGCCATCGATGGCCAGCTGTTTAATCGCCTTTTTATCTTTCTTAAACACCTGCTCTCTTTGCTCTACGGATGTGGAATTATATAAGTGCACCACCGCATGAGGTGCACCCTTTACTGCGTCAAAAGTCTTCTTGATGATATGCTCTCTAGCCTGGGTCAACACCTGTATGGTGACATCGTCCGGAATCATATTTCTCTCTATCAAAGCACGGATAAAGTTATACTCCGTATCAGAGGACGCAGGAAAGCCCACCTCAATCTCTTTGAAGCCAATCTCTACCAATAATTGGAAAAAAGCTAATTTGTCTTCTAAACTCATAGGATCAATCAGAGCCTGATTCCCATCCCGCAAATCCACACTACACCAAATAGGGGCCTTTTCTACCGTATCTTTTTTCACCCAGTCATAGGTCATTTCCGGAGGAAGATGGTAGGATTTTTTATATTTTTCACTATAATCTATATGTGCCATAGGTACAAACCTCCATAAATTTTAGGAATATTCCTTATAGTAGCATAGATTTTAATGTCACACAATAGTACTTTCCTTGCTTTTCTTGATTTATTTTAATGTGTTTTGTTAGAATTAGCAAAAAAACTCTTGTTTTTGCTAATTTTAGGCTTCTTTTCAATCTGTTCTATTTTTACATCGTAAAATTGACGCATTTTAATATATTTGCGAATTCCCCTATTTTTTTGTTGTGACAACGTAAGTATTCCTATATAATGAAAATACAAAAAAGAAGGGAGATTACCACTATAGCTACGAGACATACTTTATATTCCGATCCTACACAAATTGTGCTTCATACCATTGAAGCCGCAGAAGAAAAAGTACATTATTCCACCCGCCGTCGTATCCTTCTGGGAATTATGGCCGGCCTGTTCATTGGTTGTGGCGCCGCTGCCAGCACCGTGGCCGTTCACAATGTCGCCACACTGGGCATCGCAAAGGTGTTGGGCGGTATCATTTTCCCGGTTGGCCTTATGATGATTCTGTTTGTTGGCGGCGAATTGTTTACCGGCGACTGCCTGATGATTACGGCTTTCTTGCATAAAAAAATTCAATTCCGCCAAATTATCAAAGTTATGCTGACCATCTACGTCACGAATTTCATCGGCGCCGTTGGCTGTGCCTTTTTGGTTTTTTGCTCCGGGCAGATGAACTTATCCGGAGGGTTGCTGGGCGCATACACCATCCATACTGCTATGAGCAAAGTAAATTTAACCTTTACCTCTGCATTAGCCTCAGGCATTCTTTGTAACATATTGGTGTGTACCGCTGTTTTGATGTGCACCGCGGCCCGGGACATCAGTGGCAAAGTATGGGGCGTATTCTTCCCCATCTTCTCCTTTATTGTGAGTGGCTATGAGCATTGTGTTGCAAATATGTACTTCATTCCCGCCGCGTTATTTGCAAAAACCAATCCTATGTTTTCTGAAATGGCCATGTCCCTGTACGGCTATACCCCGGAAGATATTGCTTCCCTCAATTGGGGACATTTTCTACACAGCATTTTCCCTGTTACACTGGGGAACATTATTGGGGGCATGTTGGTCGTGGGTGTAATCGTATACTATACACATCACGAACACCTATTAGATGCAGAACAACGACACTAAAGAAGAATCCGTATGCGGATTCTTCGCGCGCGAGCGGTGCCTGCAAGGCAAACTTCCATTCCGCGAGCTGCGCATCCTCAGCGGAGCGATTTTTGATTCATAGGCACTTCCTATGAATCAAAAAAGCACCCGCTCGGGTGCTTTTTTCAGGGCAAAATCCTCTTCATCACTTCCTTAGGAGACATCCCTGCCACATTTTCCTGATCGGTCACAGTCTCTTCGTTCCAGCGAAATACTTTTGACTTCGTCAAATAGTTATAACTCACATCACAGGCAGGGTATTTCGCGTACCATTCGGGATAATGCTCCTGCATATACTGCTCTGCCAATCGAATGGCGTCACTTCTTTCACCGGTAGGCAATCGTGTACCGCAAAGCCGTACGCCCGGCGGACTGGAATGCACCAGTAACACGGACCCGTCTTCACAAGTCCCCAAAGACAGCCACACGTGCCCGGGCATGCTACAGACATCTCCCGGTTGCCAGGATTTGTCATCGTCGGGAAGACATTCTCCCCACCCCATTGCTGCAAATTTTTCCGCCATCTCTGTAGACGAAAACACATATCCATCCGCACTATCTGTGGAATTCTCTTTTTCAAACACATTGTAAACCAACCAGCCGATATAACCGGAACAATCCAGCCCGTCGTTGATCTGATACTTGGTGTCCTCAAACCGGTAATTTTCTTTTTGTTGCCCGGCAAATTCTTCCCATCTGGCGCTGACGCCAATAGACATGGCGGGAATACCGGCTCCGGTATCCTCTTCATTCCAGCCACCACCCCATACGTACATGGTTTTTCCCACAGGGGCCATCGCCGTTTGAAGAAATTTTTCCAGGGACACTTCTCTTGTCTCTGTGATGCCCCGGATTTCCACCCCGTCCTCAGTCTCTGCTGCAATTTCACTCTCGTTATGGATGCTCTCCCATTGGGCTTCCTCAAATACAGTCACAGGCAAATCCTCTCTTTCTATTAGGATCTCGCTGTCTTTGTCATTACACCCCACACAAAAAAGCAGAATCAGACAAAGCATTCTCAGGACGTATTTTCTTGGATTTCCTTTTTTGTTCTTTATCCACACCATCATTATATCTTCAGCGCTCTTTCCACGGGAACGGCACAAACCACGCCCTTTGCTGCGGATCGCAAGCCAAACTCTTCATTTACGGCGCTGATAATGTGCCCGCTGGTTGCCGTCGGAGAAAGAATTGTTATAATTTCTTTCTCCTCCTGTAAATCTGCCTCTTCAAATTGCTCCAAAAGCTCTGCACCTACCTGTCTGGCACGTATCACCGTTCCGCCGGTAGCACCGGCTTTCTTTGCCGTTTTCATTACATCATCCGCAAAGCCTTCGTTTACCGCTATCAATATGAGGTTAAATTTTCCTTCTCCTTTTGTCATACGAGTTTCCTCCTTTTCAGCGCTTTCCGTTCGGGACCGGAGAATCACTTCCGCCGCCAGACGATTGATTGCCGACAGCTTCGTTACCATAAGTAATCCGCCATAGCGAACACTTCCTTCCAAATTCTTTGTCAATTCAGACAACAGTGCGCTTACATCTTTTTGTGTGGCTACACTGATGACCACATCTTTGTCATTGGTACCCAATCCTAAGATATCCATCATTTCGGAGGTCGCCGTCCCATGCCCTACACTCTGTAAGTTCATACGGATATTTTTCTCTGCGACCATATTGATGTATCGCTTGCCTTTTCCTCGCGCCACAATGGACACAAGGAACATCATCCGGTTGGTATCTGCCTTGCTCATGCGCGCACCTCCTCATCATAAAAGATAATATCGTCCTCTATTAACAAGAGTTCGCTCTGTACTCGCTGTATCCGTTTCTTTTGCTTGATTCTTCCGTACAACCCCAATACCTGAATCGTAATCAGTGGTGTCATTGCAATCATTGCTACGATACCGAACGCGTCTGTCATTACATTTCCGCCCAACACTTCACACGCACCCACTGCAAAGGGGAGCATAAAGGTGGTGGTCATAGGTCCGCTGGCCACACCACCGGAGTCAAATGCGATACCGGTATAAATATGGGGAACAAAAAAGGTAATAATCAGGGAAACCGCATATCCCACAATCAAAAACGGCAAGATAGAAATTCCCGTCAAAATTCGTAACATGGCAATTCCAACAGACACTGCCACACCGATAGAAAGTGCGTTGCCAATGGATTTTTGTGAAATGGCGCCATTGGTCACTTCCTCTACCTGTCTTTTCAGAGAATGTACGGCCGGCTCTGCCGATACTACAAAGTAACCCATCAACATACCTACGGGTATCAGTAAATATTTATAAGCACCGCCTGCAATGGCGGCACCCAGCAATCGTCCTGCCGGCATGAATCCCACATTGGCACCTGTCAAGAATAATACCAATCCCAGATATGTGTATACCAAACCGACGGCAATACGAATCAACTGTGTCCGATGGAAACGGCGGAAAATCACCTGATAAATTACAAACACGAGGACAATTGGCACAAATGCCACCATTACTTCCTCACAGTAATGAGGAAGCGAATATAAAAACTGCGCAAACGCGTCCTTTGTATTATCTGTTACGGCAATGACTGCCTGTGTCGTCTCTGCCTCCGGTTTGAAGCAGATACTCAGTATCAAAACAGAAAGGATGGGGCCAATGCTACACAAAGAGACCAGACCAAAACTGTCCTCTCCTGAATGCTTGTTTTTACCTACAGATGCCATACCTGCACCAAGCGCCATAATAAACGGAACCGTAATGGGGCCTGTGGTTACACCGCCGGAGTCAAAAGCCGTGGGAATAAAGGTGTCCGGCACAAAAAAGGCCAGCCCTATCACACCACCATAAAAAATCAGCAAAAGCAACGACAACGGGATTGCCTTGCGCACGCGCACCGTGGCAATCACCAGAAAAATACCCACGCCCACAGCCACGCACAAAATTAGGACCATATTGGGAATGGTAGGCACCTGCTCCGCTAAAACCTGTAAATCCGGTTCCGCAATGGTAATAATTGCTCCCAAAAGAAAACTGACAAACAACGGCAGCACCCATCTCTTGGATTTTCCAATTTGGGCACCAATACCCTCCCCTAAGGGTTGCATAGAAATACCGGAACCTATGGTAAAAAACCCCATACCTAAAATCAAAAGAATTGTACCAAACAAAAATTGCACCAGCACACCATTATGTAGAGAAGCCACACTGATACTCAGCAGCAGCACGATAGCGGATATGGGCAATACCGATGTCAATGATTCATTTAAATAGCGATAAAATTGTTTCACGCCTGCACCTCATAAAAAAACCGAAAATACCGGCAACCCAAGTATTTTCGGTATATTTTTAGCACCGCTTGGGGGAATCGAACCCTCAACTAGCCCTTAGGAGGGGCTTGTTATATCCATTTAACTAAAGCGGCATTTATGAACAGTAACTTTTGTTACATATTCTCAGGAAAATTGATATGTCCCTGCAACCAGATGATTCCTTTAAATCTTCTGCCTACCTGGGGCTCCCCCATCAAATCCATTATATTGATGGCAATATCAAAAGTCAATTCATTACAGCTGATGGTCAGCACATAAACATTCTCACCGGTAATCTCATTGGACAATATTCTGACTGCCACGATTTCACCCAAAATAGAATACTGGTCGCATTCTACACCGTAGGGCATAAAGTATGTGTCCACAATTTGGAACACATCCTCCCGGCGAGCCCGCTTATGAATCAGGTTATAGGTATCCATGTCGTCCGTTGTCAGGGTCTCGATGGCTTCCTCGTCTCCCTGTCTGGCTGCAGCAAGCAGATTCTTCCGCTCTTGGCGACTTTGACGGACTGTATTCAACTGCTTCTCTTCCTTATATAAAGGCAATAGTACCGTCCCCTGTACCGATAGTCCGGAAAGGGTTAGGGTTGTTCCTACAATGGGCAATTTTCCGGTGGCCTGTGCCTTTACGTAAGGCAAACTGTCTTTTACAAAGAATATTAATGTGATGCCGGCATTGATGTCGTCACAGACACCGGCATAGGAATCTTTTTCGGCATGTCGCTCTACGGTTATGTCCTCCGTAGAAGTGACACCCACGCCGGTCAAATAAGGATAGTAGTACTCGTAGGTAAACTTTTCCTCTTCATCGAAACCACCACAAACCGCAATCCCTAATCCGGGTGCAAAATCCTTGCAAAATTCTCCCAACATCAGATTGTCCTGATTGGTTGCAATTGCGCGCCTGTCAGAATTGACTACAACCTCTGTAAGAAGCTCCTGTAGTTTCTTACGGCTCTCTATTTTGCTGAAACCTATGGAGCGCATGAACTTATGCAAGAATTTCACCTCCTATTATTTTTCGTCAACATTGTTTATTTGGAAGGAACAATTTTTTCCTTGCCGCCCATATAAGGACGAAGCGCCTCAGGAATATTGATGGAACCGTCTTCATTCACATTGTTTTCCAAAAATGCAATCAATCCTCTGGGAGTTGCCAATACTGTGTTATTTAATGTATGCACATAGTAAGTACCATTTTCGCCCTTGGTACGAATGCCCAAACGTCTTGCCTGCGCATCGCCCAAAGTAGAGCAGGATCCAACTTCGAAGTATTTCTGCTGTCTGGGGCTCCACGCCTCCACGTCACAGGACTTCACCTTCAAATCCGCCAAGTCACCGCTACAGCATTCCAGTGTACGAACAGGAATATCCAGGCTGCGGAAGAATTCTACCGTATAAGCCCACATCTTATTGTACCATTCCATGGAATCCTCTGGTTTGCATAATACTACCATTTCCTGCTTCTCAAACTGGTGCACGCGGTAAACGCCTCTTTCCTCGATACCATGGGAACCTACTTCCTTTCTAAAGCAAGGAGAGTAGGAAGTCATGCTGATGGGCAGATTTTTCTCTTCTACAATCTGTCCCTGGAACTTTCCAATCATGGAATGCTCACTGGTACCGATCAAATACAGGTCTTCGCCCTCAATTTTGTACATCATGGCTTCCATTTCTGCGAAACTCATAACGCCGGTTACCACATTACTTCTAATCATGAACGGAGGGATACAGTAAGTGAATCCCTTCTCAATCATAAAATCTCTTGCGTAACTAATCATTGCAGAATGGATTCTTGCCGCATCTCCCATAAGATAGTAGAATCCGTTACCACTGGTGCGTCCTGCCGCATCCTTGTCCAATCCGCTGATGCTATTCAAGATATCTGCGTGATAGGGCACCTCAAAAGCAGGAACTACCGGTTCGCCATATTTCTGAATCTCCACATTTTCATTGTCATCCTTACCGATGGGAACGGAAGGATCAATGATATTGGGGATGGTCATCATGATTTTCTTGATTTTTTCCTGCAACTCAGGTTCGATGGCTTCTAATTCTGCCAATCTCTTTGCACTTGCTGCCACTTCTGCTTTCTTGGCTTCGGCCTCTTCCTTCTTGCCCTGCGCCATCAAACCGCCGATTTCCTTGGAAATCTTATTTTTTGCAGCGCGCAAGTCGTCACCTTCCTGCTTTACTGCTCTCACCTGTGCATCCAGCTCTATTACCTCGTCAACCAATGGTAATTTGGCATCCTGGAACTTCTTTTTGATGTTTTCTTTCACCAATTCGGGATTTTCTCTTAAAAATTTAATATCTATCATGATTGTTCCTCCTGCTGTCGAACATATGTTTGTTTTATTGTTGTTTGTTGCTATTCATGGCCATTGCCATAGCTTCGGATTCCTCTTTACTCAAATCCATTTTACATTTACCGTTTCGAACCTCTTTTGCATAGGAATAGCAACCTTCCGTACTATGTACAGAGTTCATAATATAACCACAGTTATTCTCATCCAACAAAACCAAACAGAAACTCAATTGTCCGCCCATCTGCTGGAAAGCGTCATATTTTACCAATCCTAATTTTTGATAGGTACCCTGTAGCCTTCTTCTCTGGTCCTTCAGCTCTTTTCTGTTTTTTTCGGTTGCTTCCTTCAACAAGGAAATATCTTCTATTGCTCTAACCACTGCTTCTTCCAGATTCTGACCGCTTCTTCCGGTCATAAATCTTTTCAGACGATGCTTCATTCTGGAAGTGTTAGACAATTGCACAATTAACAGAACAATGGTTGTCATCAACAAAACAGCCAGTACCAGCATGCCAATCATTAGCATATCCGGACTTACATTAAATAATGTCTCCATCTTCTCCGTTTCCTTCCCTTAGTTTCTTATCGAATCAAAGATTCTATCCAGATCTTCGTGATTATAGAATTCTATCTCTATCTTTCCTGATCCGTCACCCTTAGGTTTAATGGAAACTTTGGTACTGAGTTTCTGCTTCATTTTTTCTTCTAAATCCTGATAAATTGCTTCCAACGTGGTATTTGTCTCAGGTTTTTTAGGTTTTCCGGGCTTGTTTAAATTTTTAACAAGCTTTTCCACCTCGCGAACGCTCATCTTTTCGTCAAATACTCTTTGCGCAATATTGTACTGTTCATCCTTGTCATCAATTGCCAACAAAGCGCGTGCATGTCCAGTTGAAATCTTATCATCAATCACCATTTCCTGAACAGCATCGCATAACTTCAATAATCTTACGGAATTTGTGATAGCAGTACGACTCTTAGAAACTCTTTCTGCCACTTCATCCTGTTTCATGTGAAACTCGGTAAGCAGTCGCTTGTAAGCCTGGGCTTCTTCGATGGGATTCAAATCTTCTCGTTGAATATTCTCAATCAGAGAGATTTCTGCAATTTCCTGCTCAGAATAGTCGCGGATAATTACTGGAACTTCCTTCAATCCTGCCAATTTGGCAGCTCTCCAACGACGCTCGCCGGCAATAATTTCATAGTGGTCCTTTCTGTCCTGCACCAAAATGGGCTGAAGAAGACCAAACTGTTTAATGGAATCTGCCAGTTCCTGCAATGCATCTTCGTCAAAATTCTTTCGTGGCTGCTTTCTATTGGGCTCAACCTTCGTAATTTTCACTACTGAATCCGGTTTTTTGATTTCTTCTGCTGCGGGTTCAACCGGCTTTTTGGATACATCCGTCTTCGGTTTCGCTTCCCCAACCATATTGGGAATCAATGAATCCAGACCTTTTCCTAACCCTCTTCCTGCTTTTGTAGCCATAATTTTCCTCTTTCCTAGTTGTTCTCTATCACTTCTTGTGCCAAATTTTTATATGCCTCTGCACCCGCTGATTTAGAATCGTATAGGTTGATAGGTAAACCAAAACTGGGGGCTTCTGCCAATCGAATATTTCTCGGAATCAAAGTATTATACACCTTTTGATTCAGGTTTTGTTTCACGTTTTCTACTACCTGCATGGAGAGATTTGTTCTGGCATCATACATCGTAAATACCACGCCCTCCATGTACAAATCCGGATTTAATCTCTCTTTGACCAGATTTATGGTATGTATCAACTGGCTTAATCCCTCCAACGCATAATATTCACACTGGATCGGCACCAATACACTGTCCGCTGTGGTCATAGAGTTAATGGTTAACATATTTAAGGAAGGAGGGCAGTCAATGATTATGTAGTCATAATCTTCCTTAATATAATCCACCTCGTCCTTTAAGATATATTCCTTCTTTTCTACGCCAATTAATTCTATCTCGGCAGCCGCTAAATTTACATTGGCAGGGATTACTTGCACACCTTCCATGGCTCCCTGATAGATACAATCACTGATGGAGCATTCCCCTAACATCAATTCATACAGGGTATTATCTAAATTATTTTTATCAATTCCAAGACCACTCGTTGTGTTTCCTTGGGGATCCGTATCGATAACCAATACTTTCTTTCCAAGTTCGGCAAGTGATGCAGCTAAATTTATAGAAGTGGTGGTTTTACCAACGCCACCTTTTTGGTTTGCCACTGCAATTGTTTTTCCCATAATGTCACCTTCCTTTATGTAGCCTTTACATTATAGCATTATTCTTTCTGGATAGCCATAATATTTTATAGTAAAATTACTTTTTTCTATAGGCACTATATATAGTCCTTCATTTGTTTGTATATTATCTATATTTACTTGTTTCACGCTGAATTTTCCAAATGTTTCACGGAAATATTTACAACATCTTGGGATAAATTGTTTCACGTGAAACATTATCTTGTATTACCTATTAGAATGACAAGGAATGTTTCACGTGAAACATTCCTTGCTTCTATTCATACCCTGATACAACATATAGATTTTTAATGAATACCCTTTAACTTTAAATCACTCTTTCGAACACTTTAGCCCACGCGGAATCCTGTGATTGTCACTGTTGATGTTAGATTTCCTAATTCATCCATTACATCCACACGGTAGCACACCGTGGTTTTTCCATCTTTTAAACAGGATGCTTTTGCAATAAGTTTATTTCCTTTCGCTGTTCCCAAAAAAGAAATGTCAGCATGTAATGTTACGCACCCCATCTTTTCTGCGTTTGCTGCTACGGCAAAAGTGAAATCCGCTAACATAAAATATGTTCCACCCATTACTGCGCCCATAGCATTACGATGCGAATCTGTAATATTCAAACTGCAGGTGGCAGTGTGATCGCCGATTTCCTCGATTACAGCACCGTTTTCTGTTGCAAATCGGTCATCTGCAAATTTACTTCTTACATCTTCTAATGTTATCTTATAATCCATCTTCAATTTACCATATACTTTCTGTTTCTTTCTAATTCGATAACTTCTTGTGTATCAGACATCCGTTATATCGTATATAGATTATCGTTATATCGGTTCTTTTGCGGGCAAACCTGCTTTTCTAGGATACTTTCCGGGAGTGGCTTTTTCCTTCTTAATTACCACTAAATTTCTATAAATATCTGTCTCAGGTAGTTTGAACTCCACCTGTTTCTCCACCTTGCCACCAAGTATTTGCAGTGCATGGGTGGCTTCCGTCAATTCCTGTGTTAATTTCTCTGACTTATACGGCACGAAGTATCCCCCTACTTTTACATAGGGCAGGCAATATTCAGATAAAGTAGAAAGATTTGCAACTGCTCTGGAAACGCATAGGTCAAATTTTTCTCTTAATTTTCCAGGTTTCGCGAAATCTTCTGCACGTCCATGAATGGTTTCTACATCACTAAGTCCCAATTCATCGATGATTGCATTCAGGAAAGAAACCCTTTTGTTCAGGGAATCTAATAATGTCACCTTTAACTGAGGATATGCAATTTTTAACGCCAATCCGGGAAATCCGGCGCCGGTTCCCACATCAATAACGGACAATGACCTCGAAACATCAAATGCTTTTATCAGGGATGCACTGTCCACGAAGTGTTTTTTCATCACCTCGTCATATTCTGTAATGGCAGTTAGATTCATCACCTGATTCCATTCCACCAGCAGTTCATAGTAACGAAGGAACTGTTCCACTTGGCTTTCTGTTAATGTTACGCCAAGCGAGCGCATATCATTTTCAAAAGTTTCTGTATTGTACTTGCTCACAGGATAACTCCTTTTGATTAATGTTCTAAATATACCAGCAACACGGAAATATCCGCAGGGGAAACACCGGATATACGGGAGGCCTGCCCGATAGAGGCGGGTCGGAAACTTTTTAGCTTCTGTCTTGCTTCCAGTCGGAGTGAAGGCACCAAATCATAATCGATGTCTTCCGGAATCTTCTTTTCTTCCATTTTTTTGTACTGTTCTACCTGTCTCCGCTGTCTAATGATATAGCCTTCATACTTGACTTCGATTTCTACCTGCTCTATCACCTCTTCGGGCAAGCTTGGTTTGCCACAAAGTTCCATAGAGAAGGCTTCTCTTTCTTTGTCAATCTCTTTCAAACACTCATAAGATAGTTCCGGTCTGCAGATCAGTTCCGCCATAGAAGCCGCCGTTTTTAGGGTAGCGCTATCATGCGCAATCAAAAATTCTTGAATTTCTTTATTGGCACCCACATTCGTAGCCTTTAACCGGGCAATCTCTGCCTGTATCAATCGTTCTTTTTCAAGAAGTGCCTGATACTGTTCGTCGGATATCAGGCCAACTTCATATCCTTTTTTGCGAAGTCTTATATCTGCGTTATCCTGACGAAGAAGCAAACGATATTCTGCTCGAGACGTCATCATACGGTAGGGTTCTCGGTTTTCCTTGGTTACCAAATCATCAATCAAAACACCGATATAACTCTCAGAGCGGTCTAGTATCAGGGGCTCCCGATGATAAATTGACATTGCTGCATTGATTCCTGCCACCAAGCCCTGCGCTGCCGCCTCTTCATACCCGCTGCTTCCATTGAACTGACCGGCGCTAAACAAACCTTTAATATCCAGGAATTCCAAGGTTGCTCCCAGCTGACGGGCATTAATGCAATCATATTCTATGGCATAAGCATTGCGGACAATTTTACAATTTTCCAGACCGGGCACAGTCCGATACATACGTACTTGTACATCTTCCGGCAAAGAGGATGACATACCGCTGACATACATTTCATTGGTGTGTAAGCCCTCCGGCTCCAAAAATACCTGATGGCGCTCTTTATCAGAGAACTTCACCACTTTATCTTCGATGGAAGGGCAATATCTGGGTCCTGTACCTTCTATGATTCCTGCGTAAATCGGGGATCTGTCCAAATTAGCACGAATAATATCGTGTGTTTCCTCATTGGTATAGGTCAACCAGCAAGATACCTGCTCTTTCTGAATGGATGCCGGGTCCGTAGAGTAAGAAAAAGGAACCACTTTACCGTCACCGAACTGCTCTTCCATTTTTGAAAAATCAATACTTCTCTTGTCCATTCTGGCAGGCGTTCCGGTTTTGAAACGATTCATCTCCACACCTAATTCCTTTAGGGAATCCGTTAAATGGGTGGCTGCCTGCAATCCATTGGGTCCGGTATAAGTAATTGCCTCTCCGCAGAGACATCTGGCGCGCAGATATGTTCCGGTACATAAAATCACTGCTTTGCATTCATATATGGTCCCGGTGTAAATCTTAACACCTGTAATTTTCTTTTTATTGTCAGGCATGTCTTCCCATAATAAATCGCACACTTCTGCCTGCTTAATGGTCAAATGGTCCTGATTTTCCAGAACTTTTCTCATTTCTCTGGTATAATCTGCTTTGTCTGCTTGGGCGCGCAGGGAATGTACTGCAGGTCCTTTGGATACATTCAGCATCTTGGACTGAATAAAGGTCTTATCTATGTTTTTACCCATTTCGCCACCAAGGGCATCCAGTTCTCTCACCAAATGTCCTTTGCTGGTACCACCAATATTCGGATTACAGGGCATCAGCGCAATACTGTCTACGCTGACTGTAAAAATTACCGTTTCTAACCCAAGTCTGGCACAAGCAAGAGCAGCCTCACATCCGGCATGTCCCGCACCAACCACACATACATCTACTTTTTCTCGAATCTCTGACATACCTTCATGCCTTTCTTACGTTTTATTTTCCCATACAGAATTTAGAAAAAATCTCCTGTACTAAATCATCGTCCACTTCTTCGCCGATAATATGACCCAAGGACGCATAGGCGCTCATTAAGTCAATGGAATAAAAATCCTCCGGCATCTCGTTTTCTAAGGATGTTTTTACCATAGTCATGCTTTCCAAAGCTTCCATCAAGGCCTGCTTATGACGCAAACTGGTAATCACAACTTCATGATTCATATTGATTTGTCCGCGGAAGAACATTTCTTTGATGGTTTCTTCCAACACTTCTATTCCTATATTTTCTGTGATAGAAGTCCGAATCACCTTTGTTTGCAGGCATCCATCCGCCTTTAAATAATCTTCTAAATCATGCTCATTCACTTTTACGGTTAAATCTGTTTTATTCAATAAAACAATGGCTTTTTTATCTTTGATTAACGAGATAATCTCCCGATCACTTTCATCCAAATCTACAGACGCATCTACCACATACAAGATTAAATCCGCGTCACCGGCATATTTCTTTGCTTTTTCTACGCCAATTTTTTCCACTACATCATCTGTGGTACGAATGCCCGCTGTATCAATAATATTAAGTCCGATTCCTTGCAGTCGTATGGTTTCCTCCAGCACATCTCTGGTGGTTCCTGCAATATCTGTAACAATCGCCCGTTCCTGTCCCAAAAGTGCATTTAGCAAAGAAGATTTTCCTGCATTGGGTTTGCCCACAATAACCGTGGAAATACCTTCCTTCATCAGCTTACCATTGTCCGCTGTTGCAATTAATTTTTTTAGACGATTGCTAATATCATCTACTTTTTCGGATAATTTTTCGTTATAACCCTCTAAACTAATATGTTCCGGGTCATCTAATGCTGCTTCTATATAAGCCAGTTCATATAATATATCGCTTCTTAGATTCTTTACCTGCTCAGAAAGCATACCTTTCAGCTGATTCACTGCTGATTTATGGGCAAATTCGTTTTGGGAATGAATCAAATCAATCACCGCTTCCGCTTTTGCCAAATCCATTTTACCATTTAAAAAGGATCTCTTGGAAAACTCTCCCGGCTCCGCCAGACGGGCACCATTTAATATGGCACATTCCAATACCTTCTGCAACACCAATAATCCACCATGACAATGTATTTCTACGGTATCTTCTCCCGTAAAACTTCTGGGCGCTTTCATCACAACCGCCATCACTTCATCTAGGATATGATTTTTCCATGATGTTTTATCTTCTGTATTTTCATCCACCACAAACCCATATTGCAGCATATGGCTTGGTAGTTGCTCCAGTGCCTTTTTTCCGGAGGGCAACCGAAATAAGCGGTCCCCCACTAAAACTGCTTCGGGGCCACTGATTCTAATAATTCCGATGCCGGAATCTGTAAGTCCGGTTGCTATTGCTGCAATTGTATCTTTTTTCAACATAATGATTTCCTTTTTATGTCTTTAGAAACCTTTTCACTATTCCATAAATGTACAAAAAAGGCTGTTACAATCATTATAATTGCAACAGCCCTTCATTAAAAGTTATTTTTGCAAAGTTACAACAACTCTTCTGAAAGGCTCCTCGCCCTCACTGTGAGTGGTAACGTATTTATCACCCTGCAAAGCCGAATGAATAATTCTTCTCTCATAGGGATTCATGGGTTCCAAAGTAACCGCTCTCTTTGTTCTCTTTACCTTGTATGCAATATTCTTTGCCAGGTTTTCCAGTGTATCTTTACGTCTTTGTCTGTAGTTCTCTGTATCAACCTTTACACGAATGTAATCGGATACACCCTTATTTACTACTAAAGATACAAGATACTGAAGGGAATCCAATGTCTGTCCTCTCTTACCAATCAGAACACCCATATCCTCACCTTCTAAGTTTACATCCATTGCCTTCTCTTCTTCGTCGAAAGTAACAGATACAACAACTTCCATTTCCATTGCAGCAAATACTTCTTTTAAGAATTCTTTTGCAACTTCTGTAACATCACCTTTTTCTTTTTTTGCGGACGCTTTGATAATAACAGGTTTTGCTCCCAATCCTAAAAATCCTGAAGAACCTTCATCAATTACTTCATATTCTAATCTATCGCTGGTAATACCTAATTTCTGGCAAGCGTCTGTGATTGCTTCTTCGATTGATTTTGCTGATACTTCAATAAATTCCATACTTTTCTCCTTATTTAATTTTGATTATTCTTCTGATTATAATCTCTTACCATATTTGCCTTCGCCATCATACTGCCGGGCTTTGCCTGGCTGACAGGTCTGGTTGCTGCCTCTTCAGATGCATTTGCTTTCTCGGAATATGCAGATGCTGTACTTTGAATATTCTTTGTCTTCATATTCGCATAAGCATTCATCATTTCCTGGCGCTCTTTCATCTTTTCCATCTTTTTAGCGCTTTTCACACTATTTTTCTTAATCAACTCATCAAAGTCCATCTTATCGATGTTCTTATTGATCACTACCTGCTGGATGCTTCTGATCACACTTCCGGCTACCCAATAAAGGCCCATACCTGCAGGCAATGAGAAACAAAACCATGCAGACATCAAAGGCATAATCTTATTCATGGTCTTCATAGAATTTGCCATAGAGTTCGCCTGATCATTGCCATTCTGAGGCTGCTGAGGCATCAGTTTCACGCTAATCCACTGTGTCACTGCAGAAAGAATAGGAATCAAAACAGCACCAATTACAATTCCCCATGTACCGGCTGCAATACCTGCCTTGATCAATACCATAGGAGAATCACCGATGTTTAATCCCAGAAAATTGTTATAAGTATTGATTAATCCCTCACTACCTAAAATCAATTTATCCCCAAAGGTCAAAGCATTTAATTCATAGTGATCTGCAACAATTGCCAAATCCGAGGATGATAGTCTGTTAAGTACATCTATGATACCATTGGATAAGTTCTCACCTGACATACTTTTTCCATACATTGAAACCGTGCTGGTAATGGATTTAATACTTTCTTCAGCAATTCCTGTAGGATTCTGAAGAAAAGCTCCTTTATCCACGCTGATAATTTTTTCTGCCAGCACTCTAAATGTATCACCAATTTTACTTACATATGCCGGAATTGCATAAATTACACGGTACAATGCAAAAAGGATGGGCATCTGAATCAACAACTGTACGCAGCTACCGCTGGGAGAAACTCCATATTTCGCGTAAACTGCCTGAATCTCCTGATTCTGTGCCATCATGGAATCATTGTCTTTTTTATTCTTGTACTTTGCCTGAATTGCCTGAAGTTCAGGATTCATTTTTGCAGACAATTTAGAGAATTTTTGCTGCTTCACGGTAAGCGGCAACATAAGTACATTGACAACGATTGTAAAAAGAATAATTGCCAGACCTACATTTGGAATTCCAATCAGGTCTATCACATAGAAAATACCGTTCATAATAAGTCCTAATAATTTTGCAATAGGACCTAAAAATCCTCCGGTTTGTGTCATTAAAATGAAATTCATTTATCCTCCATTCTGTGTATCAGGGTACCGGATCATAACCGCCTTTCGAGAAGGGGTTACATCGAAGTATTCTCCAAATAGCCAATATGCCACCTTTTATTGCCCCATATTTTTCGATTGCTTCCAATCCATATTGGGAACAACTGGGTATATAGGGACATTTCGTCTTTTTCATAGGAGAAATGTATTTTTGATACCATCTGATCAATACAATTAAAACTTTTTTCATTTTTCGTCTAAATAAAGATATACTTTTATAATTTGATGAAGCTTTCCAAGGTGTAGTAGCGCACTTTCTACTTCTCCGTATCCCACCGATGCTACTGCCGGCCTTGCAACGACTACAATGTCTAAACCACTATTAAACACTGCTTCATGTAATCGGTAACTTTCTCGTATCAGTCTTGTTATTCGGTGTCTTACAACACTGTTACCCACTTTTTTACTCACACTGATCCCAATTCTGTTTGTACCTAAGCCATTTTCCTTGATATACATCACAAGATACTTGTTTGCATATGATTTTCCGTACTTATAAACAAATTGGAACTGTTGATTCTTTTTTAAGCTTTCAGAAAATTTCATTTATTCCTCCGCTCTTAACCTAATGAAAAAAAGGTCACATTTCTGTGACCTATGCGGATAATTTCTTTCTTCCTTTTGCGCGTCTTGCTGCCAGAACTTTTCTTCCGCCGGGAGTACTCATTCTTGCTCTAAATCCGTGAACTTTAGAGTGGGAACGCTTCTTGGGCTGAAATGTCATCTTCATGGAAAGGCACCTCCTTCTCTCTAAAACCTTCATATATAAAGGTAACTAAATTTTCGTAATTTTAGGAAAATAGCAAGTTGATTGTATAAGAAAAACCTTGCTGTGTCAAGGAAAAATGCGGAATTTTTATTCTAAAAAAAATTTTATTTTTTAAAAATTAAGTTATACACATAGATATCCACAAAAATAATCAATATTCATTTTTTTATAAATTTTTATGCTTTTTTGTGGATAACTGTTTTTTTATGTGGATGAATATGTTATTATTATGTGGATAACACTTATTTTACCTTGTTTTTTGGGGATAAAATTTCTATTATTATTTTTGTGGTTATGTGGATTTTTCCACATACAACTTTGTTTTTATGTGATTATAAACTGACTTTTCCACATTATGTGGATAACTTTACTCTTTATTTAAAATTTTTCTGTTGATAACTTGTATTTGAAAAATTGTCTATTATATATTAAAATATTATAAATATCTATAGTTATAAGGCGGGGTCTGTTATGGATTTAATCAGAGAAAATTGGGTTGCTATCAAAGAAGCTATCAAAGAAGAGTATAATATCACCGATATTTCTTATAAAACTTGGGTGGAACCCCTTAGTTTCTATAATATTACAGATAATACCATCAATATCGTAATATCTAAAGAACAGAGCCACCACGCACTTTCTTATATTTCTTCTAAATATAAGAATTTTTTCAAAGTAACTATTTCTGAAATGTTTGGTGTTGATTATGAAATCAATTTTATCATGGAAAATGATAAAGATGATTTTTCTGTCAGTGAACCTTCCACTTCTAATTTAAATTTCAATGAAAATTACGAAAACTCTAATCTGGACAGTAAATATAAATTTGATACTTTTGTTGTAGGCAGTAATAACCGTTTTGCTCATTCTGCTGCCTTAGCTGTAGCAGAGTCACCGGGAGAATTATATAATCCCCTTTTTATTTACGGTGGTCCCGGTTTAGGTAAGACTCACTTAATTCATTCCATTGGTAATTATATTTTGGAAAATAATCCTAATAAAAAGGTTCTTTATGTGACCAGTGAAGATTTCACGAATGATGTGATTGATTCCATTAGACATGGTAATCCCTCTTCTATGTCTGAATTGCGTGATAAATATAGAACTGTTGATGTATTAATCATCGATGATGTTCAGTTCATTATCGGTAAAGAAAGTACCCAGGAGGAATTTTTCCATACCTTCAACGTCCTCCACTCTGCTAATAAGGCAATTATTATTACTTCCGATAAACCTCCTAAGGATATGGTTACTCTGGAAGAAAGATTCAGGTCCCGTTTCGAATGGGGATTGATTGCTGATATTCAAGTGCCTGATTATGAAACAAGAGTAGCTATTCTTAAAAAGCAGGCAGAAAAAATTGATAAAAAGATAGATGAAGATATTTTCCAATATATTGCATCTAATATCAAAACAAATATTAGAGAATTAGAAGGTGCTTTCACTAAAATTATTGCTTTTGCAAAGTTAAATAATGTAGAACTAACCAAGGAACTGGCAGAAGAAGCTCTAAAAGATGTTATTTATCCCAATAAAAACAAAGAAATAACTTCAACTTCCATATTAAATACCGTTGCAGAACATTATAACTTAAGCCCTGATGATATTAAATCTAAAAAGAGAAATGCGGAATTTGTAATTCCTAGACAGGTTGTTATGTATCTGTGTCGTACTTTAACAGAAGATTCTCTTTCTTATATATCAAGTATTGTTGGTAAGAAAGATCATACTACTGTTATTAACGGATATGACAAAATAAAGGGCTATATGGAAAGCAATGAAGATATGAAAAAGACCATTGAAATTATTATAAAAAAAATCATTCCTTCATAGTTGTGTATAACTAATTTTTTATACACATAAAAAGTGGAAATATACACAAGTTTTCCATAGCAATTTTCCTTGTAAAATGGTATAATAGAGGAGGTTATCCACATATCAACAACCCCTACTAATAATACTACTGAATTATTCTATATATTACATGTAAAAAGGCCCCTTTGGCCACAAAAAACGGAGGTAAAAAAATGAAAATTGTTTGTTCTAAATCAGATCTTTTAAATGGTGTTCAAATCGTATCAAAAGCTGTTTCTAATAAAACAACAATGTCTATTTTGGAATGCATTATGGTAGACACTACAAAGGGTATTATCACTTTGACTGCTAATAATATGGACCTTGCCATTGAAACAGTGATTGAAGGTGAAATTATTGAAAGAGGTGCTATAGCATTAGATGCTAAGATTTTTTTAGAAATTGTAAGAAAGCTGCCTGAGAGTGATATTACCATCCAGACAGATAGTAATTACTTAACAACCATCACTTGTGAAAAATCTAAATTCAATATCATCGGTAAATCCGGTCAGGACTTTTCTTATCTTCCTGCAGTGGAAAGAGAAGAAAGTATTAGAATTAGCCAGTTTACATTAAAAGAAGTTATCAGACAAACAATTTTTTCTATTTCTGACAACGAAAATAATAAATTAATGACCGGTGAATTATTTGAAATAAATAACAATGTATTGAGAGTTGTTTCTTTGGATGGATTTAGAGTTTCCATCAGAAAAATAGAATTAAAAGAATCTTATAGTCCTAAAAAAGTAGTTGTTCCCGGTAAGACTTTAAATGAAATCAGTAAAATTTTAAATGGAAATGCAGACAGTATCGTAACAATCTATTTTAATCCGAAACATATTGTATTTGAGTTTGATAATACAGTAGTTGTTTCAAGATTAATCGAAGGAGAGTACTACAAGATAGATCAGATGCTTTCCAGTGATTATGAAACAAAAGTAAAAATTAATAAAAAAGAACTATTGAATTGTATTGATAGAGCAACTCTTCTTGTAAAAGAGGGAGATAAAAAGCCTATTATCATTTCCATCAATGATGAAAATATGGAATTAAAGATCAATTCTACTCTTGGAAGTATGAATGAAGAGATAGATATTCATAAATCCGGTAAAGATTTAATGATTGGTTTTAATCCTAAATTTTTAATTGATTCTTTGAAGGTGATAGATGAAGAAGAAATTACCATGTTTATGGTAAATTCTAAGGCACCTTGTTTTATCAAGGATGAAGAAGAAAGTTATATCTATCTGATTCTTCCTGTGAATTTTACTACAGTAAGCTAAAGTAGGTAAAAAAATGGAAACATTAAAACTAAGAGAAGATTATATCAAACTTGGACAGGCAATTAAGGCAGTCGGTTATGTAGAAAACGGCGTGGAAGCTAAATTTGTTATTCAAGATGGATATGTCAAAGTCAACGGCGAAGTGGAATTTCAAAGAGGAAAGAAATTAGTAGCCGGAGATATTGTTGAATTTGATGGAAATGTTTTAAAAATTGAATAAAAAATAATTCAAAGGTAATTTTCATGATTATTAAATCAATCGAATTGGCAGATTACAGAAATTATGATTTTCTGACCATGGAATTTGACAAGGGAACAAATATTTTATATGGGGATAATGCCCAGGGTAAAACAAATATCTTGGAGGCTATTTATGTGGCAGCAACCACAAAATCCCATAAAGGCAGTAAGGATAAAGAAATCGTTAATTTCAATAAAGAGGAAGCTCATATAAGAACTTATGTTGAAAAAGAAGGTGTAGAAACAAGAGTTGATATGCACCTTCGGAAAAATAAGTCTAAAGGAATTGCGATTGATGGCCAAAAAATAAAAAAAGCCGCTGATTTACTAGGATTATGTAATGTGGTTTTCTTTTCTCCGGAAGATTTAGGAATTATAAAAAATGGCCCGGCAGAAAGAAGAAGATTTGTAGATATGGAATTGTGTCAATTAGACAGTTTTTATCTATACAATTTAAATAATTACAACAAAATAGTAAACCAGAGAAATAAGCTGCTCAAGGATATGTATCTGAATAATGATTTAAAAGAAACCCTGAATATATGGGATATGCAGTTGGTTTCTTTCGGAAGTAAGATTATAGAGAGAAGAAAGCTTTTTATAGATCAGCTGAATGAAATTATTCTAGATATACATAAAAAATTATCCGGTGGAAAAGAAGAATTAATGATTTCATATGAGCCGGATGTTGAAATTGAAAATTTTGAAAAAGCATTACGACAGAGCCAGGAAAAAGATATTAGGGCAAAAATGACCACAGTGGGACCCCACAGAGATGATTTTTGTTTCCAAATAGGAGAAGTAGATATCAGAAAATTTGGTTCCCAGGGGCAGCAGAGAACAGCTGCATTGTCTTTAAAACTGGCAGAAATAGAAATTGTAAAAAAAATTGCAAAAGATACTCCTGTATTACTCCTGGATGATGTTTTATCAGAATTGGATTCCAATCGCCAAAATTATTTATTGGATAGTATAGGAGAGATTCAAACCATTATTACATGTACCGGATTAGAAGATTTTGTAAATGACAGATTTAAAATAAACAAGGTTTATAAAGTCACTGACGGTAAAGTAGAATGTATGAGTTAAAAGACCCTTGTAAAAGAAAGGTAAAGATAAGAAAAAATGAGCGAAGTTAACATGAATAACACGACAGTGGAACATGAATATGGAGCGGACCAGATTCAGGTGTTGGAAGGATTGGAGGCTGTAAGAAAGCGTCCCGGTATGTATATTGGAACCACTGCCAGCAGAGGTTTACATCATTTAGTATACGAAATCGTAGACAATTCAGTGGACGAAGCCCTGGCAGGATTCTGTAATACCATTGAAGTTATCATCAATGAGGGTAATTCCATCACAGTCGTGGACAATGGTCGTGGTATTCCTGTAGGTATCAATCAAAAGACCGGAAAACCTGCGGTAGAAGTGGTATTTACCGTCTTACATGCGGGTGGAAAATTCGGCGGTGGCGGTTATAAAGTTTCCGGCGGACTTCATGGTGTAGGTGCATCTGTCGTAAATGCACTATCAAATTGGCTTGAAGTGGAAATTTTCCAGGATGGAAAAGTTTATAAACAAAGATATGAAAAAGGTATCGTTTGCTATCCTCTGAAAGAAATTGGTACCTGTCCTATAGAAAAAACCGGAACCAAGGTAACATTCCAGCCGGATGAAACAATTTTTACTGAAACAACTGTTTTTGAATTTGATGTTTTGAAAAGAAGATTGAGAGAAATGGCCTTTTTAACCAAAGGTCTTCGAATCATTCTCACAGATAACAGAAATGAAGAAGAAATTAAAACAACAGATGACGAACTTCTAAATCAATTACTTGAGAGAGCAGAAGAAGATGCTGCAGATACAAATGAAGAAAAAACAGCAGAAAATGCAGAAGAAATTGCAGTAGAAGAAAAGCCCAAAAAGGAAAAGAGAGTAGAATACTGTTATGAAGGTGGTATTAAGGAATATATTACATATCTGAATAAGAGTAAAACTCCTCTTTATGAAAATATCCTTTATTTCGAAGGACAGAAAAATGATGTTTATGTGGAAGTTTCCTTCCAGCACAATGATTCCTACAATGAAAGTGTGTTTACTTTTGTAAATAACATCAATACCCCTGAGGGTGGTACCCATTTGGTAGGTTTCAGAAATGCCATTACAAAAACATTAAATGATTACGCAAGAAAAGCAAAAATCCTGAAAGATAATGAGAAAAACCTGACCGGTGATGATATCAGAGAAGGCTTGACTGCAATTGTCAGTGTAAAAATAGAAGATCCTCAGTTTGAAGGACAGACCAAGCAGAAGTTAGGTAACTCCGAAGCGCGAGGTGCGGTAGAAGGAATTGTAAGCGAACAGCTCACCTATTTCCTGGAACTGAATCCTACCATTGCAAGAACCATCTGCGAGAAATCCATTTTAGCACAAAGAGCAAGAGAAGCTGCAAGAAAAGCGAAGGAATTAACCAGAAGAAAAAGCCCCTTAGAGGGATCAGGGCTTCCCGGTAAATTGGCAGATTGCTCTGACAAAGATCCTAAGAACTGCGAAATCTATATCGTAGAGGGAGATTCCGCGGGAGGAAGTGCAAAAACTGCGCGATCCAGAGCAACGCAGGCAATTTTGCCGCTTCGCGGAAAAATTTTGAATGTAGAAAAAGCGAGACTAGATAAAATTTATGCAAATGCAGAAATCAAAGCAATGATTACCGCTTTTGGTACCGGTATCCATGAAGATTTTGACATCGAAAAACTTAGATATGACAAAATCATTCTTATGACCGATGCGGACGTGGATGGTGCTCATATCAGTACATTACTATTGACCTTCATCTACCGATTTATGCCGGAATTGATTAAGGAAGGACATGTGTATTTAGCAAAACCTCCTTTGTATAAATTAGAGAAGAACAAAAAAGTATGGTATGCCTACAGCGATGAAGAATTAGATAATATTCTCAAAGAAGTGGGCCGCGACCAGAACAACAAGATTCAGCGATACAAAGGTTTGGGAGAGATGGATGCAGAGCAGCTTTGGGAGACCACCATGGATCCTGAAAGAAGAATCCTTCTTCGTGTAAATTATGATGAAGAGATGGAATCCGAAATCGATTTAACCTTTACTACTCTGATGGGAGATAAAGTTGAGCCCAGAAGAGAGTTTATAGAAGAAAATGCAAAATTCGTTAAGAATTTGGATATCTAAGACAAGAAAAGAGGATTACTATGAACGACGATATTTTTGACATTCAGCCAGAAATAGACAAAATTCATGAAGTTGACCTGAAAGAGAGAATGGAAACCTTTTATATCGACTATGCTATGAGCGTTATTGCAGCCAGAGCATTGCCTGATGTAAGAGACGGTTTAAAACCGGTACAGCGAAGAATTCTGTATTCCATGGTAGAATTGAATGTTGGTCCTGACAAACCACACCGTAAGAGTGCGCGTATTGTCGGTGATACCATGGGTAAATACCACCCTCACGGCGACAGTTCTATTTACGGTTCCTTGGTAAACATGGCGCAGGAGTGGTCTACCAGATATCCCTTGGTAGATGGCCATGGTAACTTTGGTTCCATGGACGGCGATGGTGCAGCGGCAATGCGTTATACCGAAGCCAGACTTTCTAAGATTTCAACAGAATTATTGGCTGACATCAATAAAGATACCGTAGATTTCGTACCCAACTTCGATGATACGGAAAAAGAGCCTGCTGTTTTACCCAGCCGTTACCCCAACCTGTTGGCAAACGGTACCACCGGTATTGCAGTTGGTATGGCCACCAATATCCCCCCTCATAACTTGCGGGAAATTATCGGGGCAGTAGTTAAAATTATTGATAATAAAGTAGAAGAAAATCGCGATACAACCATTGAAGAGGTAATGGAGGTTGTAAAGGCGCCCGATTTCCCTACCGGAGGAATTATTCTCGGTACCAGAGGTACAGAAGAAGCGTTCCGTACCGGTCGAGGCAAAGTCATCGTGCGAGCAGTGACCAATATTGAGACATTGCCCAACGGAAAGAGCCAGATTATTGCAACAGAACTTCCTTACATGGTAAACAAGGCAAATCTTGTGGTGAAGATTGCTGATTTGGTGAAGGAAAAGAAAATAGATGGCATCACAGAAATCCGTGACGAGTCCAACCGAGAAGGTGTGAGAGTCGTTATCGAAGTGAGAAGAGATGCCAACGCAAATGTCATCCTCAACCAATTATATAAACATACCCAGTTGCAAGACACCTTTGGTGTAATTATGCTGGCATTGGTGAATAATGAGCCCAAGGTGCTGAATCTTTTGGACATGCTGAAGCATTACCTGAAACACCAGGTGGATGTGGTTACCAGAAGAACCAAGTATGAATTAAACAAAGCGGAAGAAAGAGACCATATTTTACAAGGTCTGCTGAAGGCACTGGATGTGATCGATGAAGTTATCTCTATCATCAGAGGTAGCAAGACCACCCAGGAAGCAAAAGAAAAACTCATTGAGCGCTTTGATTTGTCTGATGTTCAGGCACAAGCCATTGTGGACATGCGTCTGAAAGCATTGACCGGTTTGGAAAGAGAAAAACTGGAAAATGAACACAAGGAATTGGAACTTCGTATTGGTGAATTGAAGGCAATTCTTGCAGACGAAAAACTCCTTTTGGGAGTAATCAAAGAAGAAATTATAGAAATCTCTGATAGATACGGCGATGACAGACGTACCCAGATTGGCTATGATGATTCCGATATCTCTATGGAAGACCTGGTTCCCAGAGGAGAAACCGTTATCGCAAAGACCAACTTAGGCTATATCAAGAGAATGACAGTAGACAATTTCAGAGCCCAGAATCGAGGCGGTAAGGGTATCAAGGGTATGCAAACCATCGAAGACGACTTCATCGAAGATTTGCTGATGACCAATACTCACCATTATCTGAACTTCTTTACCAACTTTGGACGAATTTATCGACTGAAAGCATACGAAATTCCCGAGGCCAGCAGAACTGCCAGAGGAACCGCGATCATCAATCTGCTTCAGTTGAATCCGGGTGAAAAAATAACGGCAATGATTCCCATCGAGGAATACACAGAAGACAAGAACCTCTTTATGGTAACCAAAAATGGTACCGTGAAGAAGACCTCCCTGATGGAATTCTCTAATGTAAGAAGAAATGGTCTGGCGGCCATCAATTTAAGAGATGATGATGAGCTGATAGAAGTAAAGATTACAGATAAGGACAACCATATCTTCCTTGTCACCAAGTTCGGTATGTGTATCCGATTTAAAGAAACGGATGTACGGGCAACCGGCAGAACCTCCATGGGTGTCATTGGTATGAATCTGGTTCCCGAAGATGAAATTGTGGGCATGCAGCTGGATAATCAGGGCGATTCCCTCCTCATCGTTTCTGAGAACGGATTAGGAAAGAGAACCTACTTGGAAGAATTCCATGTACAAAATCGTGGCGGTAAGGGTGTGAAATGCTACAAGATTACCGAGAAGACCGGAAATGTGGTCGGCGTAAAGGCTGTAACAGATGAAGACCAATTATTGATGATTACCACAGAAGGTATCATTATACAGTTGCGTATGCAGGATATTTCCACTTTAGGCAGAATTACCTCCGGTGTGAAGATGATGAATTTGGACGAAGGAATTGTTATTGCGCAGATTGCAAAAGTGAGAACGCCTATAGAAGAGGACGAAGTTGTTTCTGAAGAAGGAACGGAAGAAACAGTGGAAGAAAAACCCGAAATTTAAAAATAAAAAAAAGCTCCTAACAGGAGCTTTTTTTGTGTAACCATTTTTCCAAACGTTCTCTTGGAAGTAATGCATTGACTGCTAAAGCAATCAATACACCGATACCGGTATCAACAATACGATTTAAGGAATAAGAGATATAAGTTTCAACCGGTGTATTAAATAATATGATGCACAAAACTACACCGCCGGGCTGAACCGCACCGACCCATCGGAACCACTGACAGAAAAGGATTAACAAAACCACACCAATAAAAAGAGGTATTAAAAGGAAGAAATGTAAACCTCCTTGCGGGTAGAAGATAATATATAAACGAAAGAGAAACATTCCCAGCAATCCACCAATTAAGGTACCAAAGAAACGATTGCCGCCGTGTAATTTGGAATTACTCATATCGCTACCCATTCCAAAGATAACACCGATACATGCAAAAGTGGGATTTCTATCTATCAGAAAATAGAGTAATGCGCAGATGCAACAAGCAACGGCTGTTTTAATGTTTCGCTGTCCAATATGAAGCGGATTTGTAGGCTTCGGGCTCATTTGAGGATCTCCTATGTTAATAATAATAAAAAACGATAGTATTATACCACTTTCAGTCAAAAAAACAACCCAAAAAGAGCAAAATTTTCCTAAAAAACTGCACTATTTTTCTAAGCAATTTTCACATATTGACAAAGGAAAATTTAGATGTTATAAAGAAGTTAAATCGGCCAAAAAAGGCTTTAAAATCAAGGAGAACAATAAAATTATGGCACTGCGAATAGAGGAGATGACCATACCCGGTGCGCCGGTGGAAGGACTAGGGACACTACCGGTTTTTCACAGCCGAAAACCGGTGGTAGTAGAGACCAAGGAAGATTTTCCGGAGCGCTTAAAAGAGGGGTTGGGTGCAAGATGGAGGTTTTTGCCATACAAATTACAGAATAGATATGGTAGAGAACATATACAACTGAAAAAGAAGACCATTGTTCTGGAAAATGAATATTTGAAGGCCGAGTTTTGGCCGGAGGAAGGTGCAAAACTGAATTCCTTATTCGATAAGGTCAGAAATCGCGAATTGCTGATGAGCAATCCCGTTTATCAGCCCGGTAACCTGGCGATTCGTAATGCATGGTGTGCCGGTGGTATTGAATGGAACTTTGGAAACCTGGGACACAATCCCTTTACCTGTGATCATGTATTTGCAGCGGTGCTGAAGGATGATAAAGGGGAGGATTTTGTCAGATTTTATGAATTTGAACGAACCAAAACAGCCCTTTATCAGATGGATTTCTATCTGCCCGAGGGATCACCGGTACTTTACGCCCATGTGAAACTTATCAATCCTACCGATCAGGATAAAACTACCTATTGGTGGACCAACATTGCCATTCCTGAAGTGGGTAACACACGTGTAATGAGCAATGCGGACATGGTAGTGGGTATCGGCAAAGGTGGTCTAGGCTATGAGAAAATGCCCTACCTTTCCTATTTCAAGGGAAAAGACCTTTCCTATCCTGACAATGCGGATCTTGCATTTGAGTACTTTTTCCAAACGCCGGCTGAAGAAAAGAGTGCATGGGAGGCCGGAACAGCAGAAGACGGAAACCTCTTTTTTGAACGAGGCACCACTCCTTTGTTATATCGAAAAATGTTTTGCTGGGGCAACACCCAGGGAGGAAAACATTGGCAGGACCAGTTATCCTTGCCCGGAAAAGGATATTATGTGGAGATACAATCCGGTATCGCAAGCAGTCAGCTTCATGATAGGAAGTTTAAGGCTAGGGAAGTCATTGAGTGGACCCAATGTTTCGGTGGCATGAAATTAGAGGAAGAGCTCCTTCACCAGGAAGACTACCACGCAGCCGCAAGATATGTAGGCGAGCATGTAGAGAAAGCACTCAGCGAGGAAACGCTGTTGGCCATGGATGCCAAATTCAAGGTGCTCTCAAACAAAGAAGTAACGGAAAAAGATATCGTACATATGGCCAGTGGATGGGGTGCATTGGAGCAGGCCCGTTTGGAAAGGACAATGGACGGGGAATTCCCCAAAAGCGTATGCTTCCCGAAATCTACCATAGGCCCAGAACAGAATCCTTGGTATCAGCTCTTGACAGAAGGCAAAATGCCCGAAGAAGATCCGGCAACAATTCCTGTGTCTTGGATGGTATCGGAGCCTTGGCTTAAAATTATGGAAGAAGCTCTTGCCAAGGGCGAAGCGTCTTGGAATATGTTGTTCCATTATGGCGTGATGCTGTATGAAAAGATGGACGAGGAAAATTATGTACCGGAAGCATCCTGTTGGCCCGAGTACGAGAAATATGCAGAACTGGCCAAGGAAGCATTTTTAAAATCCATAGAAATTCAGCCTTCGGTATGGGCATACAGATGTCTTTTCTGTATTGAAAGAGACAGGGAGAATAAGGAGCTGGCGGAAACCTATTACGACAAGGTGTTCGAGATGAAAGCAGCCACCGTGGATTATGAGTTGGCAGCGGAATATATCAAGTTCCTGAATGACTGTGGCAAGTATGAAAAAGCGTGTGCGCTGTATGAATCTTTACCTGCCAATATTCAAAACGAAGAACGTATGCTGATTCGAATGGCGCAGACAGCAATCAAAATTGACAGACTTGACCTTGCAGAAAAAGCGTTCACAAGAGACTACGCAAATATCAAAGAAGGTGAAAGTACACTAACCACGATTTGGTTTGAATATTGCGCAAGAAAGATGGCAAAGGAAAGGGGTATCGAGAATCCCACAGCGGAACAGCTGGAAAAACTGATAGACGAAGCATGGGATATCTGTCCTCCTCCTAAGAATATCGACTTTAGAATGTCTACCGACAAAAAGAGCAGATATCGTATGGAAAATTAAATAGGAAGAATAATAAAACAATTCATACAAACAAAAAGTTCGCATATCACGAGGATATGCGAACTTTTTTTGATTTCTTATACCACATTATAAACCACACAATCGTCGCTAAACTAATAAATTCAGCTACGCGGAAATACCACAAACCGATATAGGAAATACGCACCTGTGAACTGCCGTCTTCTAACAGAACGCGAAGCACATGATTATCCCCATCTATGATTTCTAAGCGGTTGCCCAGATTGTCTTTGGCTTGATAGCCGGGATACCAAAGCAAGGGTACTTCGATCCAAGAGCCCTTGGTAGCACCACTTAGTGTGACATTCACATTAGTTCGGTCTTTCTCGTAGTCTACTAACTGTACCCCACCACCGGTCACATATCTACTCGCTTCCAGCATATAAGGGGAGGTACCGCGAATGTAATATTCGTTGTCAAAGCCAACAGCACCACTGGTAGAAACAGCTTGGCCCTTCTTCACAACAGGACCTTGGGAAGTGGTGTAAGCGCTGCCCCATACGGTAAAAGCAAAGATACTTACCAAAGCGACAATGGCTAAGGTTGCTTTCTGTGCGTTTTTGTTCTTAATCATATCAGCCACATAGATGCAGGCAAGGATGGTAATACATGCACTTGCCGGACTTAAGAATCGGCTGGGCAAACGAACTGTGCCACAAAAGCTGTTCAGCAAAGGACTTTGCTGGATGATTCTCCAGGGGAAAATGGTGGTGGTCATCAGCACCATAATCAAACTCATCCATAGGCAGGTTTGCGCGAAACGTTTTTCTTCAGTCTGATTCTTGGTCATAAAGTGATAACAGAAGATAAACACCAAACAAGCGGAAACGCCTACGCCTAAAGTAGCGGACATATCATGCATTACACCTTGATCCAACAAGTAGGAGTAGCCAAATCTTGTTCCCAACAGGTTGAATAACTGGGAGGGGAACAGAGCGTGCTGATAATACTCCGTATTTGCAGGGAAGTATTTAATACTCAAATCCAGACCTAAATAGTAGGTTAGGAAACCGGCCAGAAACCACGCGTTCAACGCCAAGGTGGCTACGCCCATTTTCAAAAATGCCAGAAACCGTTCTTTCTGAATAAAGTCCTTCCAGAACACAATCAGGAAAGTTACGATCATCAGTGCAACCATTACAGTACTGATGATATGGGACATAAATATGCCGGTGCAAGCTAAGGTCAGAACCCACCATTTCTTGTGATTTCCCTTTAAAATACAGTAGAGTCCGTAGAACACCAAGGGGAAGAAAATCATACTCAGTGCTTCGCCTAATGCTGCGCGATAATACAGGTTGATGACGCGCCAGGTAGAAAAAGTATAAACGATAGCGGCCAATTGACCTGCAAAAGTGGATTTTGTGATTCCTTTGACGGAAATGTACATCACAACCGCCGTGGCAATATTAATACATAAGAAGAATGTATGATAGGCGGTTATGGCGCTCATTCCTAAAATACGGAAAATCGCGGGAATATAGAAAAACAGTTCCGGATAAACGCCGGGGGTAATGTAACCATATCCATTATTATGTGTGGGATGCACACGCACCGGGAACTGACCTGCCAATAAACCATCCTTGATACCCTCAATTCGATATAAATGGAAATTCAAATCGTGACCAAAAAGAATGGTATCGGTGAAGGCAGGGAAGGTTGCCAGCACTGCAATCCCGATCAAAATCAACTGCGAAAAATCATTGTCGTCCAAACTGCCCTTTTTATTCTTTTTATAAAGGGCAAAGGCCAGGAAGGCAACCACAAACAGGGCAATAAAGGTAATATCACTGTACAAGGCCCCGTCTTTTACAATGGTGAAGGAATACAACGCACCGGTTTCCTCGCAACAGAAGATGATATCACTTTCGTCCTTTTCCAGAACAAAAGTAGTGGTGGTCCCTGCGTTACCCTCATGCAGGAGATTGCCGTCTGCAGTATATACAAAATAACGACCCATGCCGTCCACAGACAGCTCATATTCTCCCTTGGGATAACTGAAATGAGGGGTATGTACCTGTTCATTCCGTTGATTGATGCTCTCGGCACTTAGGCTAAAGTGTGCCCGGTTAGAACCATATCCGTTCAGTAGCATCAGCACCAATAAGACGATGATTGCCAGTAATGTTTTTTTATAAGAAAGTAAATCCTTCAAGTTCTTCATGGAACAGAAACTCCTTTATGAAACGTAATTAATAAGCAAAGGGATCCTGTTCAGGCACTTCGACAGGTTCAACAACAGGTTTCAGGCTATAGTACACATTGGCGTAGGTTGCTGACATATAAGGAATAACATAGATGTAAGCAATACCAAAGGTGATGATACCCAGTATAGCCCAACCAAAGAAAGACAAATCTAATACGAAAAGTTCCATTTTATGTCCGTTGGTCATACTCATGGACTCGCGGATACATTCCAAAGCGGGTTTTTCTTTATTTTCTGCTAATATGTACAGAGACATAGAATAGGAGTAGGACTTAATAATGCCGGGAACGAGGAACAATAATGACCAAAGGAAGGTGAAAAGCCCCACCAAGAACTGTACCTTGAAAGCAGACCAAAAATCATCAAATCCACTGAAGGCATCCTGAACTTCCGGTTTTTTGCCATGGAAAAGATTGAGATATACACGGGTGACGCTCAATGCAAAGGCTGGAGTAATAATGATGGTTGCCGCCAAGGAACCAGCCGGACCGGCAAAACTAAGGATTCCGCTTGCCGCACCGGAGATAGCTGCGACGATCAATGAAATCACAAAAAGGATACCGATTTTTCCTGCAATTTGCTGCTTTGCTCTTGCTTTTAATTCTGCTCTGTTCATAGGGAACCTCCTAAACATAAATTTTCTTAACGTTTTACCTAAATCATATGAATATAGATAAATAAATCATAACATATTTGCGCCTAAAGTACAATGAGAACACAAAGGAAATGAAAGAGGTTGGGAAGAAACAAACAAAAAAGAGACCTCTCAAGAGGCCTCTTTGGATTCGGGTGATTCTATTGTTGGTAATGTGATGTCCGGCGCCACCGGTGAATCTATGGGAATATCCGGGGACTGTGTCTCCTCGGGGTGATCAGTGGGGACCTCTGTAGGAAGAGGTGCCGAGGTGGGCTGTGGCGTAGGCTCGCCTGTTTCAATCGGAGCCGCCGTCGGCTGTACTTCTAAGGAGTCCGAAGGCAATGGTGTGCTCTCAGGCGACACTGTAGGCGACACTTCTGCAGGCAAAGGAGAACCAGTAGGAGTCGAAGTCTCTGCAGGCAGTGCAGTAGGACTTGCTGAGGGCTCCGCCGTAGGAGTTGCTACAGGGGGTGCCGTTGTAGTTACCGGAGCAGGAGTTTCTAATAGGGAAGTTCCTGTTGCAGTAAGGGTATACTCAGTATTGTCAACTAATAATTGAGGAGAAGATTCCTCCTCAGAAGATGCCATAAGGAACTTCGTATAGTTTTCCGCGCGACCTAAATGGGAGATAAAGGAAACTTGCGTTTTTTTCTCCACCTTCAAAGAAAATTTAAAAGAGGTAACATCGGTATTTTCAGGGTCTTGGTCCTCGCTTCCCTTAAATTGAGGGGTAAAAAATATGTTACTGCAAATATCGGCAGTAAGGTACACGAAACCTGTTTTTGCCGTACTTTCAGTAGAAGGAGAAAGGCTAATTTGATATTTGATGTCTGGTTCTAAGGTTACAATCGAGGTGATTCCATCTTTTGATGTTTCGACATCAACGGGAGTATTGTTTTCATCACATACAGAGATATCTGTAAAAAAGCAAGCCGTCTCCAGTGTTTTAGAACCGGTGGAGATGACACGGGATAAATATGCGTAAGCCGGAGTACAAGAAACGATGAGGCTAAATACCAAAAAGAATAATACATAACGATAATTTTTAAGATTTTTCTTCACAGTAAATTCCTCCTTTCAAAATTACTCTCGGATTTGCTCCGCTTTTATGACTACGCCCAATTCGACCTTGGGAATCATATTGTCACGATAATTGGCATTGTTATCAACGTGGTCCGGCATGGTCACAATAAACGCAACAAATGTCTCTGCGCCGGATTTCAATCTCCGGTCTTCAGAAGTATAGTTCAAAAATTTAAGTGTCGCGATGTTTTTCACGGCATCCCGATGTCTTGTTTGTTCCTTCAGCCCGGCTAAAGTATCACTTTGCACGACTCCAAACCGCAAATAATCCTGCAGTCGGAATTGCTGCCCGTACACATTTGTGCCGGGAGTGTAGTCAGTCACAAGCACTGAAGAATTATAATCAAAGTCTACAGAACCGGTATTTTCTATTTTCAAATATACAATCTGTATGTATCCGGGTTCATATAAAGCATTTTCATCAAAAAGTTTTGTTTGGTCCGTTACCTTTTCCCATCGGCCATCCGGGAGCAAGTGGGATACGGTGAGATCAAAGTCCGCAAAGTGGAACACATTCGCCACCACTGCGAAGGAATCCGTAAACCAGGCCAAGGAAGCACCGGTTCCCAAGAGAGACCATAGCATAAGGGTAAGAAAACTTAATAAGAACCCAAATTTTTTAATTGTTTTCAGTTTCTTGAGAAAAATCATTTTGTTTTTCCCTTCTGTTTTTTAGAAGTAATAATCGTAAGCCTAAAACTCCACCACCCAAAATCAGCAAATAGAGGATCCAAACGGAATTATCACCTGTCTTCGGCGGGAAAAAGGATCCGGGCGGTCTGGGGGTAGGAGTGGGCGGAACATATCCGCCACCGCCGCCACCGCTACCGGTGGGAAACTCTTCTACTTTAAATTCCCATTCAATCACTCCAAACATATCTTGAAAAGAATTGTCCATTTCCACAGGTACGGATAAAACAGTATCTAAAGTCATTTCCTGTCCTGAGGCAAAATCTCCCAGACAAACCCAATCCGTTAATTGTCCTGTGTTAGCTGCTTTATCACGAAAGATTTCGAAAAGACCGGGGGAGGTCAGCACCTGCAATTCTAATTGAGAAAGAAGGTCCACAGACGCCGCCTCTTGCGCGGGGATATTTGCCCGCAAATAAATCTTTACCCGAACATTGTCAGGAGCAGTGTTTTTTACGGTTATTGTCTGCGTTATTTTATCTCCGGGCATAACGTCCTTGAATTCCGTAAATAAATCGGTAGGGGAAAAATTGCTACCCGGTGCAAAAATAAACTGTTGCGCAGTCCCATCATAGGTTACGTTTCCGGCAAGGGCATATAACGGAGAAGCCATACAAACGAAAAGAAACAGTACCACACTCAAAAATCTTGCGCTATATTTCCAAAGATTCATTTTGTATCCTCCTTATTATTTGGGCCAGCCGGAGGCTGTGTAGATTAGATTATCGGTCAAAGGATTGTTTTCACTCTGCACGGCTTGTGCCTCTACGGTTAGCGTCAGTGTTTTGCCGATATAACTGTTATCTACTTTAGAGCCTACGATTTCCACATGAGAGAACACCGCTGGCGTCGTTTCACCGGGGGAAACTATATTTTTGTAATAGTACCATCCATCGTGAAAGACCCAGTCGGTGTCATTCATATCTAATTTAAAACAATCTTCTACCGGAAGAACTTGAGAATTAATGCCATATACTACTTTCACACGTAGATAAAAGGGATGAGTACAGTCGTTCTCCACAGTTACTTTTTTTGAAACTACATCTCCGGGCATAATATAGACTCCCTCAGGGGGAAAAGGATTCCCCTGGTCAGTAGTTTCATGAATCAAAAGTCGAAGATTGCCGGAGGTCACTACATTGGTGGCTTTTCCTGCAGTTGTGTAGTACGCATAAGATGCCTGACTCATAAAGGTCAGAACAATAGCGACGAGAGTTATGATAAATAACTTCATTTTGCTTTTACCCAATTCCATGTCCTCCTTTACTAAATTTTGCCATTCGGCAATCAAAAAATACATACAGATGATATATCCTTTGATTGCCGCCTATCCTCTGAAGAGGATAGAACGGGCTTAAAAATATTACTTAATAACGACAGTGTTTTGAGAGAGTTTACTACCGCCAACGAATTCGTTAATAGCAACTGTTGCGCCATCAAGAGTGGCCGTACAGTTTGTAATAGTCAATGTCTTGCCGGTACCTTCCATATCAATAAAGTTTGTGTTGCCACTCTCGTAATTGAAAGTGCAATCAATCAGGTTGGTATCGGTATAGATATTTAATCCGTTGTAGGAAGATGCATCATGGCCAAAGGTACAACCCTCAAAGGTCATAGTGCCAGAACCGCTGTATGCGTTAAAGCCATTAATTTCGCAGTTTCTAAAAATAACATTTCCGTCCATTTGGTCAAAATGGATACCACGCATAGTGGTGTTAACTACACAATCTTCAAAAACTACCGTTGTACCTGCGGAGGTGTAGCACCAACGAATGGTTTCAACGCCGTTAAACTCGCAGTCTTTGAAAGTACCGTTCACTGTGCCGGAGACAGCTTTGTTGTCATTGGTTGCGGTAAATGTTGCACCGATTACAGTGCCACCATTAACATTCAAAGAAGATACTCCTTCAAATACCGTACCCTCTTCGCAGACCAAGGTAACGCCTTCTGCAAAAGAGGAGGGGAAGGTATATGTACCGGAGGAAAGAATTACGGTTTCGCCGGCTTCAGCATTGCTCACAGCATCGCGAAGATCTTCTGTGGTAGAAGAGACATAAGCACGGGTCATGGTATTGTTTTCAATGGTTACACATCCGTTATTGGCATTGGTAACTTTGATATAATCTTCATCCGCGCCAATGTAGTTGTTAAGGGTATTGTTAGCAATAACCACGGTAGCGCTGCCAGTACCATCTGCTCTTACAAAACGTTCCTTTGCCATATTAGAAACATTTCCTTTGATGGTGATGCTGCCAGAGTAAGAACATCCGCTGTTTACAGGTAAAAGAATGTTTCTGTCTGCAACATTAAAGGTATTGTTTGTAATGGTTAAGTTTTCTGTTTCGCGAAGTTCCAGACCCATATAACCGCCATCGAAGGTACAGTTTGTTACCGTGATGTCCTTCATATCTGACAAAAATTCATAGGTTTCCCCTTCATAGGTATAGGTCTGCACAAAATTGGTTTCGCCGGTTTTATAGAGAAGTCTTGCGTTGTTGTCATCGCTCTTCAAAACACAGTTCTTGAGAGTTAGACCGTCTACTTTAATATTTCTCTCGCTGAGATTGATAGCATTGCCGTGACCCTGAGGATCGTAGCCGCCCTTACCGGTAAATGTAACGCCATCAATAACAACATCTTCAAGCTCTATGAGGCTGAGCATGATGGGATAGGTAGCAGACTGGGAATGAGGAGTATTGTAGTATACACCGCCTTCGATTTTAATGGCATCCACAGTTGCATCGGTGGCACCCTTAATAGTGATATCCTTATACAATGAGTAAGTTTCATAACGATAGTTGTTACCCACCCAATCTAC
Source organism: uncultured Acetatifactor sp. (assembly GCA_904501885.1). Classification (GTDB taxonomy): domain Bacteria; phylum Bacillota; class Clostridia; order Lachnospirales; family Lachnospiraceae; genus Acetatifactor. The sequence continues at coordinate 79,428 of CAJGCP010000004.1, forward strand.
TTCCTTTGTGACAGCATTATTTGCAGAGGGACGCAAATAAAGAGTTCCGTAGTTTACACCGGGGATCAGCTGAATGGTGGTGCCGGGAACTGCATTATCAAGAGCTTCTTGTGCTGCTGCTGCGGAATTTGTCAGAATGGCATTTTGGTCGTACAGGTTGTCAAATGCATCTTCCTCAGAAGTCATCTGGGTCGCAATCAAATGAACCGCGAAGTCAGAGCCAATGGACTTATTTTGATACTCATTTCCTGCAGACTCTTGCATTTTCAGAGCAATTGTTACGATATGTGCTTCGTTGGGAGCCAAATTACCCGAAGCGGTGTCTAAAACGCCAGCCAAAGCCTGGGTTAAAGGACCGAGTTTGGAGTCATCTACAAGAGCTGCACGGTCAGTCACCTGCACTGCAGAATCAGCATAGTACACATCAATTACATCTGCCAAATCGGAAACTTCTCCGTTGGCAACGATGTTCAGCTGGTATTTCAGAGCCAAAGAGCCCTTGTTTTCGATTTTTATATGGCGAACTTCCACATAACCGGGTTCCCAATTATCGCAATCGAAGATAGCACCTTCAGATGCGTCTTTCCAAGTGGTATTATCAGGGTCGGTTTTGCCATCCGCCCATTCCATGGATACGTCCAAGGTACCGGAAGTAATGATGTTACCACTGCTGGTAACAGAGTCTGTGAACCAAGCGAAGGTTGAGCCAATCAGCATTGTGGTGCAAAGCAGCAGGGACAATGTACTGAGGAGCAGAGCACGCTTGGTGCTTCTTTTTTTTGTCATAATAATGACCTCCTATAAAATTATTTTGCGGTCAGAACCTTTCCGGCATCAGTTTCGGTTATGTTATAGCTGTTAGCGATTGTTACCACAAAATTATCACTTTCTACCAACACAACGCCGTTAAAGGAACCACCATTGATAGTAAGCGTGCCGGTGTTAGCATTTGCACTAGGATTCTGCATCCAAACGGAACGCTTAGCACCGGTAATAGAGCCACCATTAACTTCAACAATATTTTGTGCTTCAATACCATTACAGAACTGACGAATTCCAATGTAGCTTGACTTAATATTACCGTCATTGATAATGGTCTTAGCGAAGGTGCCCTTACCATTGGTCAGGTTGTCAATGCCATAGGACATAGAAGTACCGCCCTTGTGCTCAATCGTACCACCGTTAACAATTACAGTACCACGTTGGTTAGAAACAACAGAGGAATAACGAGCCCAACCGCTATCAACAGTTGCAGATGCGGTAATAGCACCGCTGCCGATAGAATCATTGATAGTCAAGGTAGCGCCAGCGCCTACATTAATTAAACCGTAGCTCTTCTCGGTCTTATCAACACCGCTGATGGTATGGCCATTCAGATCAAGAGCTGCAGTCTTACCTGCAGGAACAGTAAAGGTAGTTTCAGCTGCATCAATGTTTGCTCCAAGAACGATGTTACCGCCATTTGTAAGAGCAGTCTGAAGTTCGCTGTCGGTGGTAACTACGGCATCTGCGCTGTTATAAATAACCCAGTCAGATGTTTTGACACCGCAGGATGCGAGGTCTTGTGTCTTAAATCCTTTGTCAAAAGTACCACCCGTAACGGTAGCCTTCATGTTGCTATAATCACGGCTGAAGTTGAGCAATCTTACATTTGCATTCACGTCGTTTGTAGTAATGAAGTTACCGCCATTAATGTTCAAAACGCCATAACCTGCAGTATGTGTATTGTTGTTAGGATTCTGGAAGCTTACACGGTTAACGATTGTACCGCCGTCAATATTCACGGTAGTTGCTTTGTCTGTACTGTTACAGAACATACGGATAGAATCGTAGTTCAAACTCTTAACGGTACCACTGGTTACGTTAGTTACAGAGCCGGGATAGCAGTCAATTGCGTGAGGATAACTGAAGTTCATAACTTCTGCGGAAGTAAGGTTTTCGATTGTACCGCCTTTCACGTTAAGTACACCTTCGTTGCGGATTGTGTTGGAAGCCCAACCAATATCTGCAGTATAGGGGGTAGTATCAGCAAAGCTAATCTTACCTACGCCAACGCTGTCTTTGATAGTTAAGTTGCCCTTATTCAAGATCAAAGCATAAGTAGTGGTAATGTCGCCCTTTGCCTGACTCATAGTGTAACCGGCCAAGTCAACGGCAACAGTCTTGCCGGCAGGAATTACAATGCCTTCCGTTACGGTGATATTTGCACCGAGTTGAATGAGATCGTAGTCTGCGGCGAGAGCAGAGTTGAGTTCTTCCATATTGTCAATGGTAGCCATTTTATCATACTGCTCGTCAAAACCATCAAATTCAGAAGTTAACTGGGTTGCCAACAACTGAACTGCAAAATCAGAGCCAATAGACATATTCTGATATTCATTGCCTGCAGATTCCTGCATCTTCAAAGCGATAGTTACAACATGTGACTTACCAGCTTCAAGCTCGCCGGAAGCAGATTCGCTCATACCTGCAAGCACTTTATCCAAAGTGTTAAGTTTTGTGGTATCTTTAAGATCCGCTCGCTCAGCCACCTGAACAGCGGGATCTGCATAGTAAACATCAATCACATCTGCAAGGTCGGATACTTCACCGGTTGCAGCAATATTCAACTGATATTTCAGAGCCAAAGAACCATTGTTCTTAATTCTGATATGACGAACCTCAGTATAGCCAGGCTCCCAGTTATCGTAATCAAAAATTGCGTCAGCGGATGCGTCGGTCCATTCCGTACTGTCGTCTGCGGGAACGGCCTTTGTTCCGTCTGCCCAGTGCATTGTCACATCCAGCGTACCAGACTTAATAATGTTACCATTGCTGGTAACAGAGTCTGTAAACCAAGCAAAAGTGCTTCCAATCAGCATGGTAGTACACATTAACAGTGATAAAGCGCTGAGAAGCAAAGCACGCTTGGAGCTTCTTTTCTTTGTCATAATAATGACCTCCTAAAACTTTTATAAATATTGTTAGGGATTAAAATGGAAAATTAATAAACATCTACACCGTCAACAAGAATATTCAAGTACTCATTAGAAATAGAGTTCTTATTTCCAACTATATTCTTGTAGCCAACGCACTTATCGTTTTCAGCAAAACCGTTTACTGTAGTGTTATTGATATAGATGTTGTATTTAGGGCCAACACCATCTACGCCGGTTTCAAGGGCGGATTTAGTAAATCCGGTACCATATGTGCGATCATTAAAGATACAATCGTTTACAAATACGTCACAGCTTTGGTTGTAAACCAAGAGAGATTTTCCGTCAGTATTGAAGGTACAATTGTTAAACTTAACGGTTTTTGCACCCCAGGTCCAAATGTTGTAAGCATCACCGGTAACGTTGAAGGTACAATTGTTGAACACACTTTCGCCGTACAATGTATAGGCACCGTTGATCGTACAATTGTTATAGGTACCATTACAACGAGCATATCCGGTGTAGGTGCTACTATTCGTGTTGATAGTAATACCTTCAAAAGTTACGTTTGCTCCGTCAAGGCTATAATCGCAGCCTTCGTAAGAACCATCATCCTGAGTAGCGACAACAGTATCGCCGTTGCCGACGATGGTCAGTGTCTTTCCCTGAGCAGAATCGGGAATGATATAGTTGCCGGAGCCTAGAACTACAGTGGATGCGCCTGCACCGATGGCTGCATCAAGTTGTGTGTTATTAGATGCCTTTACAACTTCTTGTGCATCGCTACCATCGGTTGCGTCGCTAAGAATCTTAACTTCGTAGCCGTAAGCAGATGTCTGAGCGGCATATACTCTTGCTGCAACGGTTGCATTCTTTACATAGATGGTAATGCCGTTAGCATCGCCGTTATCGCTATGCGTAGCAAACTGGCTTCCGGTGAAAGTAACATCGTCGCCTAAGAGATAAATACTGGTCAATTTAGGACAGGAACGGAATGCGTAGTTTTCAAAAGCTACATTACCTTCAAACGTCACTGCAGTAAGGTTAGCCATATCTCTAAATGCGCCGTCACCAATAAATTCAACATTGGCAGGGAGTGTCATTTCATCCATACCGGTCTGTCTCAAAGCCTGTGAACGAATCGCCTTCAGTGTAGAGGGGAAGTTGATGGAAGTAAGAGTTTTCACACCGGTAATGGCTCTTGCTTTAATTTCCTCTAATCCTTCAGGGAGGGTAATGGTCTCAATCGGAGAGGATTTGCTGAATACGGGCACAGCACCGTCATAAACATCGCCTTGACCGAGAATGGTTACGTTATTCGGTACAGTAAAGGAAGCGCCGACATTACCATAGGGTACGGAAGCAAGTACTACTTCACCATCGTTCTGATAATGGTAGGTGTTTCCATCAATGATCTTGATTTCTTTATCGGGAATCTCGATATTGTCATAATTTTCATCAAAACTATCCATTTCCACATTATCCTGTGTTGCCATCAAAATAACGGAGAAATCAGCACCGATTGCAAGGTCTTGATATTCATTGCCAGCAGATTCCCGCATTTTCAGAGCAATGGTAACAGTGTCAGAGGTGCTTGCCAAAAGGTCCCCGGTCATATTTGCGGGCATACCTGCAAGAATATCGCTAAGAGTACCTACTTTGGTAAGTTCGTTCATATCTCTGCTTGCCAGAGTAAATTCGCCCTCAGCATAGTAAACATCAATTACATCTGCCAGCTCACTGACATCGCCTTCTGCGGCAATGTTTAAGTTGTATTGCAGTGTCAATGTACCGATATTGCTAATCTTAATATTTTTTGCTTCCACATATCCGGGTTCCCATTTGTTATTTTTGAAAATAGGGCCATTAGAAGCATCCTTATATGTCTGTTGATTGCCGTTTGCAGTAGCATCTTTCCACTCCATGGATACGTCCAAGGTACCGGATTTGATAATGTTACCACTGCTGGTAACAGAGTCTGTAAACCAAGCAAAAGTGCTTCCAATCAGCATAGTAGTACACATTAACAGTGACAATACGCTGAGAAGTAAAGCACGCTTGGAGCTTCTTTTCTTTGTCATAATAATGACCTCCTATAAATTTTAGTTACTAGATTGCATCAAAGGCTTCTTTTGCGCCGTCGCCCTGACTGGGGTCTACACCAAGGTTTTCTGTCTGAACGGCATCAGCAACGACTTTGATTTCGAAGTTGTTTTTAAATGCCGCTGCTTGATCTACAGTCAGAGACTGAGGGATTTTGACAGCAGAGAAAACAGATACCACACTGGTTTCATCACCATCATCTGCTCCGTCAAGCACACCATTGTAGTACATGGTATAAACGATGTCATTGCCAATCACTTCCTTGGAGTTGTCAACCCATACGCTCGCATTGTAGTCGAAGCCGTCAACCAGTTTATCTAAATCGGGAGCTTCGGTAACGCCCAATGCATTCATCCATGCCTGTGCATCAGAGACAGTTACAGTTACACGGATATACTGGTCATAGTAGCCGGTATTTTCTACACTGACTTCTTTTTTCAAGATGTCGCCAGGCAGAATATCCTTGTACTCATAGCCGTCTGTATCCTTGTCGCCATCGGGAGTATTTTCCCAAACACTGACAGAAAAAATATCCTCGGGGTTAACGTCAGTGGAAGTAGCAACCATAAAGGTGTTGGTTACTTCGTCCTTTGCTGTGAACCATGCCAAAGTTCCCATGGAAAGAATGGCAATCAAACTTACGGCAACAGCCACAACAAATACTTTTTTCTTCATGAATTTCATTTCTCTTTCTCCTTTCTATGACTCATGAATGATATATTTCAAATTCTTATCCGTTTGATTCGGAATGGAATTGGAAATCAGGATTCCTTTTTCTTGCGAAAAAAGTCAGGCAAGAAAACGGTTAAGATAAAGAAAAGTCCAACAGCAAGAGTGATATACGTGCCGGGGGGATTCTGTACAAAGTCCGAAACGTATCCTAATTTAGGCAAAGAGAATTTGGATACGCCGATCACATTGTTGAAGTGTACAGGGGACCCGTCTTCGATTTCGTTGGCATCTCCCTTGGTATAAAAATGTTGCGTTTGGGAATCTACGCGTACCACGCGATGTGTCCCTATCACCAAATTTTCGTTTACCAAAAAGGTGATGACATCACCGGGTTGAATGGTGGTGGGGTCTACTTTTTTTACATACACCAAATCGCCTACACAGTATTCCGGCTCCATACTGGATGAGATGATATTAAAACATTGATATCCCATCAATCGAACGCCCATTAGGAAAATGGCCGATAGAACCATAATTATCACAAGGGAGGAAGAGATAATCCCCCATGCTTTTTTAATAAATCGAGACATAAAGTAGCCCCTTTCAAATGATGAGTTGCTTGCCCAAGGCAATCAAAAAACATAAGTGTTTATATTCTTTGATTGCCGCCCCACCCAGAAAAAAGGAGAAAAGAGTGGGGCAAAGCGGGGTACTTGTAAGCAAAAAGGTTATTGTGCATTCGCATCATACTGGTCATCGAAAGAATCGCTTTCGTAAGACAATTGTGTGGCAACAAGCTCAATGGCAAAGGTTACATCCAATCCATTGGGAACATTGTATGCATTGTCCTTTTCTGAAGGGATCCAATCCAGTGAGATACTATAATCAGCAACTTCTCCGGGAAGAAGTGTGGATTTGAATATGTAGCCATCGCCGTTATCACCGGCCAGGGAGCCTTGGTAATCGGTACCACCGGAAACTTCCATAGGTTCTCCCTGGGCATTGTTTTCGTATTCTTTGATTTTCATTTGAAGAATATCTGTAAGTTTCTTCTGGTCCTGTGTCTGCGAAGTGCCTACAGCCTTGATTCTGAACGCAAAATTAAACGCCAGAGACCCGGTATTTTTTACACGGAAAGTCTCCCGGGCTGTAGCACCGGGTTCCCATAGAATGGGCTTTTTCTCAATATTCAAAAATAATGGTGTGTTCTCGCTTACTTGTTCGCAATTTGATTCGTCAAAGCCATATTCCGGGTAAGAATTGTTGGGACTATGCCACAATTCCATATCCAGACTACCGGAGGAGATTTTATTACTCCCACTGGTGATGCTTTGGTTAAACCAAGCGAAAGTGCTGCCGGCCAGCATAGACATGCAAGCAAGCAGCGACAGTGCGCTTACAAGCAGCGAGCGTCTCGCGCTTTGGTTTTGTGTCATTCTTACTACGCTCCGTAGAGTTTGATTTTGTATAAAATTTTTATAAATTTCTATAATATGGTATAGAAATTGTCGGTATAACGATGTTATTATATAAAGAGATACGTTAAGGTGTTTGTATCTTCTCCTCGGGAGGTATTTCTTCGTCCATGGTGACATTAGAGGAGAGATTTCGTTCGCCTACATTGCAAAGGGCAAACACAAAAAGGCTGACAAAGGCACCACTGAGGAATCCAAATATAAATAGTAACAACGGGCTCGCCTCCTTTCCTATCTGCGCCATTCGAAGTCATCATCGTCTTCGAAGTTGAATGAATTATTATTATAAAATTCCCGATCAAAGTAATTGGGGTCGGATGGTTTATTGTTAGGGTCTTTGTCGGAGAAACGGGAACCGGTCAAAATCGCTCTATGTACGTCCATCTCCTTTTTCAACGCCTGTAATTCTTCCAATAATTTATTCTTTTCTTCCTGCAGTTCGGAGGTTTGCTCTTGCTTATAATTGCGAAGCAGCTTAAAGAACCGAACAGCCTCGTTGATGATAACCAACAGGAACGGAAGGAAAATGCATAAGAAATATCCGGGAGTTGTCTTCAAAAAGCCGAAGAATCTTCCCAGATAGGGGATATGGCCCTGATATTTACCTATGATTTGTGGATATGTAACAATGGTTTCATCATCTGTATTGGTGGTTGTACCGTAAGTGATGAAGCCGGGATTTCCCTGTGCGTCGAAGGTCAGGCTACGGATTTTATGAGTGATGGTTTCACCAAAACTATGCGTGTTCTGGGAAATAAAAGTTACGATGTCACCTTCCTGCAAAGAGGAGGGGTTGACGGATTTCACCAAAATGAGATCCCCGGCATTAAAATCCGTGCTTGCCATGGAGTCGGAATTAACAATATACATTTTGTAACCGAATAGGTTACGGTCATTTCGATTAAATACGGTAGAGGAAATGATGGTAAAAAGCATCATCGACACAGCCAGTAGGACAAACAGCCATACAAATATTGTTTTTAGCGCATATAAAATCTTTCTCATGTGAATGGGAACTCTCCTTAACTTTTGAAATATTGCTTTATCGAAGCGAAGACAACACGGAAAACATGTTCAGAGTAGTTATCTTCCTTTGGCATTTGGTCATAGTGAACCTTTACCGCGAAGTCCAGCATGACATTTAATATGTGGTTAAGTATCATCCATACATCTGCTTCGTCTATGAATGCATCCCGAAACTTTTCCACCACAGGAAGAAATCTTTTGTGGTGCTCTGCAAAAGAATTTTTCGGGAAATAAGGCGAATAATAATAGCGGACGTAGGAAAGGCATTTTTCGCGATTTTTCAAGAGAAAATTCCAAATGGCTGTGAAAAAGGCCCGGCATCTGGTTTCATAGTCCAATGCGGTAATATACATGATCGGCAAATGTTGTATTACCTTTTCTACAAACTCCTCGTCGAGTTTGGAGAATGATTTTGCCAGCAAGTCTTCTTTGTCATCAAATTGGCGGTAAATATAGGCTTCATTAATTCCGGTTCCGGTAACGATTGCCTTGGTGGTGGTCTTGTCGAGACCCTCATCTGCGATTACTGTAATGGTTCTCGCTATTAGTACATTTCGCATATCCTGCGGGCTCAAGATAATGCCTCCTTTCGTGTGTTAGTGTTTACTACAGAAAACACATAAAATTAGGCAGACAAGTCCCCAACCGTATACATTACTTTTTTAATGAAACGGACGAATGAGGTTGCCAGCCTCAACAAACATTTCGCAGAGTTCATCACTCTGTCAAAACGCAAAAAAAGCCTTGAATTAACAAGGCTTTTTGATTTGCTTGACGGAAACTTTTGACGGCTGATTTTAGAATCCGAGAGAGGCCAACTTCTTCATATTATCGCGCGTTAATTCCATGGAAGAATGGACATATCTTTCCAAGGTAATTTTGGGGCTGGCATGCCCTAGAATTTCACTGAGCGATTTAATCTCGAAATCTACTTCTACACAACGGGTTGCAAAGGTATGGCGCAGAGTGTGAAAATGAA
>CAJGCP010000005.1 GCA_904501885.1 uncultured Acetatifactor sp.
AGGTCAGCAGCGATATGTACGTATCCATCGATCTGGTAGAAGAAATTATCGAGCGACAACTAAAGAAATATAAGAATAAGATCGTGGACAAGCACCAGGCATCTGCCAACTTCAGTAAGATGTATTTGGAAAATGACTATATGGACGATGAGGAAGTGAAAATTGTCCGTACCAAGAGATTCGACATCAAGCCCATGTACCCCGAAGATGCTTGCGTGCAGATGGAACTCTTGGGACACAGTTTCTTCGTATTTATTAATGCGGAGACAGACCAGGTGAACGTGGTATACAAGCGTAAGGGTGACACCTACGGATTGATTGAGCCGGAAGAGTAAAAGAGTCAACCTACTATGGGTAGGAAGAGTATATAGTCCATACAGCCCGACGCATCGAAAGATTCGTCGGGCCGTTTTATGTATGAAATTAAGGAATCCAATCGTAAGGTAATAAGTGTGTTTACGAATAAAATTTGAATTTTGCGCTCCTTAGCTGTAAATAACGCTGGTACACACAGCCTTATATGAAGAAGTTTGATATCTGGCGGTAAAGAAGCGGTGCCTTGTACGGCTGGGTTTAAGGAAGTTTGATATCTGGCGGTAAGGAAGCGGTGCCTTGTACGGCTGAGTTTTGGAAATCTTGATATCTGGTGGTAAAGATGCGGAGGTTGTACGGCTGAGTTTTGGAAATCTTGATATCTGGCGGTAAAGAAGCGGTGGCTTGTACGGCTGAGTTTTGGAAATCTTGATATCTGGTGGTAAAGATGCGGAGGTTGTACGGCTGAGGTTGGGAAAACTTGATTCCTGGCGGTAAAGGTGTGGTGGCTTGTACGGTTGGGCTTGGAAAATCTTGATGTCCAGCCGTACCCCCCCTGCTGGGAGAGGCGTGCGGGTGGTTTGCAGGTGGTTTGCGGGTGGTTTGCAGCCCGGATAGGGCGGAATAAGGATTGTTTGGAAAAAAAACAACAGATAGGAAATTTTTGATACTAAAATGTACATTTTTGAACATAAAAACACATTGCATTCTGCGAAAGCCTATGATACAATAGGTTTGCTGAGTATGATAAAAAAATAACAATCAAATAAAAACAAAAATATGGAGGAAAAACAAATGGCAAAGAAAGTAGTTTTGGCCGGCGCATGCCGTACTGCAATCGGCACCATGGGCGGCGCACTGAGCACCACCCCCGCTGCAGAATTGGGCGCAATCGTAATTAAGGAAGCATTGAACAGAGCAGGTGTAAAGCCTGAAGACGTAGACCAGGTATATATGGGTTGTGTTATCCAGGCCGGTCAGGGACAGAACGTAGCTCGTCAGGCATCCATTAAGGCAGGACTTCCTATTGAAGTTCCCGCAGTGACCATGAACGTAGTTTGCGGTTCCGGTTTGAACTGCGTGAATCAGGCAGCACAGATGATCATGGCAGGAGATGCTGACATCGTGGTAGCAGGTGGTATGGAAAATATGTCCATGGCTCCTTATGCTATGCCTCAGGCTCGTTTTGGTTATAGAATGAACAATGGCACTTTGGTAGATACCATGGTAAATGATGCACTTTGGGATGCATTTAACAACTATCACATGATCCAGACCGCAGACAACATTTGCGAGGAGTGGGGTCTTACCCGTGAAGAGTTGGATGAGTTTGCAGTAAAGAGCCAGCAGAAGGCAGAGGCTGCACAGGCTGCAGGGGCATTTGATGCAGAAATCGTTCCCGTAATGGTAAAGAAGAAAAAAGAAATGGTTGAGTTCAAGGTAGACGAGGGTCCTCGTCCCGGAACCAACATGGAAGGCCTTGCAAAGCTGCGTCCTATCAATAAGGATGGTTATGTTACTGCAGGTAACGCTTCCGGTATCAACGACGGTGCAGCTGCAATCGTTGTAATGAGCGAAGAGAAGGCAAAAGAACTTGGCGTGAAGCCCATGGCTACTTTCGTGGCAGGCGCTTTGGCTGGTTGCCGTCCCGAGGTAATGGGTATCGGTCCTGTTTACTCCACCAGAAAAGTAATGGAGAAGACCGGTATGAAGATCGAAGACTTCGACATCATCGAGGCAAACGAAGCATTTGCAGCACAGTCTATCGCAGTAGGCCGTGACCTTGGTATCGATGTAGATAAGCAGCTGAACCCCAACGGTGGCGCAATTGCTCTTGGACATCCCGTAGGTGCTTCCGGATGCCGTATCCTGGTTACTCTGCTTCACGAGATGCAGGCTAAGGGCGCAAAGACCGGTTTGGCTACACTTTGCATCGGCGGTGGTATGGGATGCTCCACCATCGTTAAGATCGAGGACTAAGTAGTCATAATATCATGAAGCAACAGACCCCAAGTCGTTTCAAAGCGGCTTGGGGACTTTGTGGGTATATAAGCAAATATTATTTATGAAGGAGAACATAAAGATGGAGTACATTTTATATGAACAAAAAGGTGCATATGCAGTGATTACCATCAACCGTGAGAAAGCGTTGAACGCATTGAATTCTCAGGTGTTGGAAGAACTGGATGCTACCCTGGAAGCGGTAGATCTTAGTACTGTTCGTGCATTGGTACTTACCGGTGCAGGCGCTAAGTCCTTCGTGGCAGGTGCAGACATCGGAGAGATGAGCACATTGACCAAGGCAGAGGGCGAAGCATTTGGCAAGAAGGGAAATGACGTGTTCCGCAAATTGGAGACCTTCCCCCTTCCCGTAATCGCAGCAATCAATGGTTTCGCATTGGGCGGCGGTTGTGAAATCGCAATGAGCTGTGATATCAGAATCTGTTCTGACAACGCAGTGTTTGGTCAGCCTGAGGTTGGCTTGGGCATCACCCCCGGATTCGGCGGTACCCAGAGATTGGCTCGTCTGGTTGGCGCAGGTTATGCAAAGCAGATGATTTATACCGCTCGTAACATCAAGGCTGCAGAAGCTTTGAGAATCGGTTTGGTAAATGAAGTATATTCTGCAGAAGTAGACGCAGAGGGCAATGTAGTGAAATCTGCACAGGAAGTAATGCTGGCAGCAGCAGAAAAGATGGCAGCAGGCATTGCAAAGAACGCACCCATCGCAGTGCGTAACTGCAAGAAGGCAATCAACGAAGGCTTGGATGTAGATATGGATGCAGCAATTGTGATTGAAGAGAAGTTGTTTGGCGACTGCTTCGAGACACAGGATCAGCAGTATGGTATGGCTTTCTTCCTTGACAAGAACAAGGATAAAGTAAAAGAGCCTTTCAAAAACGCGTAACTAAAAAACGATAAATATAAGGAGACAAGAAAATGAAAGTTGGTATTATTGGTGCCGGTACTATGGGACAGGGCATTGCGAAGGCATTTGCTCAGGTAGAAGGTTATGAAGTAGCACTTTGCGACATCAAGCAGGAATGGGCTGATGGCGGCAAGGCAAAGATTGCAAAGGGCTATGCGAAATTGGTAGAAAAAGGTAAAATGACCCAGGAAGCGGTTGACGCAATCCTTGCAAAGATCACTCCCGGTCTGAAGGAAGACCTTTGTGCAGACTGCGACTTGATCGTAGAAGCAGCATTTGAAAATATGGAAGTTAAGAAGACTACTTTTGGTGAGCTTGACAAGATTGCAAAGCCTGAGTGCATTTTTGCATCTAACACCTCCAGTCTTTCCATCACTGAAATCGGCAACGGTTTGACCCGTCCCATGATCGGTATGCACTTCTTCAACCCTGCAGACCGCATGAAGTTGGTAGAAGTAATCGCAGGCGTAAATACTCCTGACGAAACTGTAGAAGCAATCAAGAAGATTTCCGAAGAAATCGGCAAGACTGCAGTACAGGTAAACGAGGCAGCAGGTTTCGTAGTAAACCGTATCCTCATCCCTATGATCAACGAAGCAGCTTTCATCAAGATGGAAGGCGTTTCCGATGTTGCAGGCATCGACGCAGCAATGAAACTTGGCGCAAATCATCCTATGGGACCCTTGGAGCTCGGTGACTTCATCGGTTTGGATATCTGCCTGGCTATCATGGATGTTCTTTATAATGAAACCGGCGACAGCAAGTATCGTGCATGTCCTTTGATCCGCAAGATGGTTCGCGGCGGCAACTTGGGTGCTAAGACCGGTAAGGGCTTCTATGTATACAATGCAGACAGAACAAAAACTCCTGTGGATGCACAGTAAATAAAAACAAACAATGGAGGATATAAAATCATGGATTTTACTTTAAGCAAAGCACATGAAATGGCGCGTTCTTTGTTCAAAGAGTTCGCTGAAAAAGAAGTAAAACCTCTGGCTCAGGAAGTGGACGAAACAGAAGAGTTCCCCAGAGTGACAGTGGAAAAAATGGCAAAGGTTGGTTTCCTTGGAATTCCTGTTCCCAAGGAGTACGGCGGACAGGGTTGTGATCCCTTGACCTATGCTATGTGTGTAGAGGAATTGTCTAAGGTATGTGGTACCACAGGCGTTATCGTTTCTGCACACACCTCTTTGTGCTGTGACCCTATCATGACTTACGGTACAGAAGAGCAGAAGCAGAAATACCTGGTTCCCCTTGCAAAGGGTGAGAAGTTGGGTGCATTCGGTTTGACCGAGCCCGGCGCAGGTACAGACGCACAGGGTCAGCAGACCAAGGCTGTACTTGACGGCGATGAGTACGTGCTCAATGGTTCCAAGATTTTCATTACCAATGGTAAGGAAGCAGATATTTATGTAATCTTTGCAATCACCGGCGTGACCGTAGATGCAAAGGGCAGAAGCAAAAAGAACATCAGTGCATTCATCGTAGAGAAGGGCACTCCCGGATTCAGCTTCGGTACAAAGGAGAAGAAGATGGGTATCCGTGGTTCTTCCACTTACGAGTTGATTTTCACCGACTGCCGTATCCCCAAGGAGAACTTGCTTGGTAAGGAAGGCAAGGGCTTTGGTATCGCAATGCATACGCTGGACGGCGGCCGTATCGGTATTGCTGCACAGGCACTTGGTTTGGCTGAGGGCGCATTGGAATCTACCATCGCTTATGTTCAGGAAAGAAAGCAGTTTGGTCGTGCTATTTCTGCGTTCCAGAATACCCAGTTCCAGATTGCTGACATGGCTACCAAGGTAGAAGCAGCTAAGATGCTGGTTTACAAGGCTGCAATGGCGAAGGCTACCCAGAAGACCTACTCTGTAGAAGCAGCTATGGCAAAACTTTACGCAGCAGAGGTTGCTATGGAAGTGACCACTAAGGCAGTTCAGCTTCACGGTGGTTATGGTTACACCAGAGAGTACGATGTTGAGCGTATGATGAGAGATGCGAAGATCACTGAGATCTACGAAGGTACCAGTGAAGTTCAGAGAATGGTTATCAGTGCTAACATCATTAAATAATTAATTTGAACAAGGAGAAAATCACAATGAAAATTGTTGTTTGTATTAAGCAGGTTCCTGATACAAAGGGTGGCGTAAAGTTCAATCCCGACGGAACACTTGACAGAGCTGCGATGATGACCATCATGAACCCTGATGACAAAGCAGGTTTGGAAGCAGCACTTAGATTAAAAGATCAGTACGGCGCAGAAGTTACTGCAATCACCATGGGTCTTCCTAAGGCAGAAGATGTACTTCGTGAAGCAATCGCTATGGGCGCAGACAAGGGTATTTTGGTAACCGATAGAGTACTCGGTGGTGCAGATACCTGGGCTACTTCCCAGACTCTTGCAGGCGCACTTCGCAATATCGAATATGATTTGATTATCACAGGCCGTCAGGCAATCGACGGAGATACCGCTCAGGTAGGTCCTCAGATTTCCGAGCATTTGGATATTCCTGTAATTTCCTATGCACAGGATCTCAAGATTGAAGGCAACAGCGTAATCGTAGAGCGTCAGTATGATGACAGATACCATGTATTGAAGGCACAGATGCCTTGTTTGGTAACTGCACTTGCAGAGCTTAACGAGCCCAGATATATGACTCCCGGCGGAATCTTCGATGCATGTGCAGCTGAGATTACCGTATGGGGAAGAAATGACTTAAAGGATGTAGAGGATTCTAACCTTGGTCTCAAGGGTTCTCCTACCCAGATTGCAAAGGCTTCCGATAAGGTGAGAAAGGGTGCCGGCGAAAAGGTTACCTTGGATCCCGCTGAAGCAGTTGATTACATCGTAGGCAAACTGAAAGAGAAGCATATCGTTTAATTGACAAATGCAATTGAAAAATGGAGGAAGAACAATGAATTTAGAACAATATAAAGGCGTGTATGTCTTCGCACAGCAGGTAGACAACGTGATTAACAGTATCGCTTTTGAGCTTATCGGCAAAGGTAAAGACCTGGCAGAGGCTCTTGGCACAGAAGTAACTGCTGTTTTGGTAGGTAGTGATGTGGCTGGCTTGGCTAACGAATTGGCTGAGTACGGCGCAGACAAGGTAATCGTAGTAGACGATCCTGAATTGAAAGAGTACAGAACTGAGCCCTATGCACATGCATTGTCCAGCGTAATTAACGAGTTCAAGCCCGAGATTTTCCTGGTAGGTGCAACCGCTATCGGACGTGACTTGGGTCCCCGCGTTTCCGCAAGAGTACACACCGGTTTGACCGCTGACTGTACCGTATTGGAAATCGGTGATTTCCCTATCACTCCCGTTCCCGGTAAGGAGCAGAAGCCCAATCAGTTGTTGATGACCCGTCCTGCATTCGGTGGAAACACCATCGCAACCATCGCTTGTCCCGATTTCCGCCCTCAGATGGCAACGGTACGTCCCGGCGTTATGCAGAAAAGAGAAAGAGTTGCAGGCGCTAAGGCAGAGGTGATTAACTACAATCCCGGTTTCACACCTGATCACAAGTATGTTGAGATTTTGGAAATCGTGAAGAGTGTTGCAGACTGCAAGGACATTATGGATGCAAAGATTTTGGTATCCGGTGGTCGTGGTGTTGGCAGCGCAGAGAACTTCAAATTGTTGGAAGACCTGGCAGAGGTACTTGGCGGACAGGTAAGCTGCTCCCGTGCAGTAGTTGATGCAGGTTGGATGTGCAAGGATATGCAGGTTGGTCAGACCGGTAAGACCGTTCGTCCTAACTTGTACTTTGCAGTGGGTATCTCCGGTGCTATTCAGCACTTGGCAGGTATGGAAGAGTCCGATGTGATCATTGCAATCAACAAGGATGAGACAGCACCCATCTTTGATGTGGCTGACTATGGTATCGTAGGAGATTTGAACAAGATTCTTCCTGCATTGACTGAGCAGCTTCGCGCAGTTGTAAAGAGCAACTAAGATAGGTTAGATATACAAACCGGATTGGATAAATAATAAAAAATATCCCTAAAGCGACGTCTGAGAAGACGTCGCTTTTGCTTGTAAAATTCTCTCTTTTACTTGACGAGAGTCGCCGTATGGAAGATAATAAAGGCAACAGTTTTCGTGTATGAATTATGAAGTACACTATGTAAAACTAAAGGAGGAGTATAGATGTTTAAGAAGGATTTTGCCTGGGGTGCAGCCACCGCTGCATACCAGATAGAAGGCGCTGCATACGAAGACGGCAAGGGCCTATCTGTATGGGATGTATTTACTGCCAAGGGTTCTAGTTATAAAGGGGAGACGGGAGAAGTGGCTTGTGACCACTACCACCGCTATGAAGAAGACGTCAAGTTAATGAAAGAAATGGGCATTAACAGCTATCGTTTCTCTCTGGCATGGACCCGTATTCTGCCCGAAGGAACAGGTAAGGTAAATCAAAAGGGAATCGACTTCTATAATCGTCTCATCGATTGTCTGTTGGAAAACGGCATTACACCCTATGTGACCTTGTTTCATTGGGATTATCCTCAGGTGCTGGAGGTGAAGGGTAACTGGAGCAATCCGGACAGTCCCAAGTGGTTTCAAGAATATGCGGAGGTGGTGTTCAAGGCCTTTGGTGACAGAGTGAAACATTTTATTACATTCAATGAGCCACAGTGTTTTATCGGAACGGGATATGGTGCGGATAAACTGCAGGCACCGGGAATCAAGTTTTCGGATGGCGAATTGGTGCTCAAAGCGCACCATGTGTTGTTGGCACATGGATTGGCAGTGCAGTCTTTCCGCAAATTGGTTCCCGATGGCAAGATTGGATATGCTCCCACAGGATCACCTGCGATTCCGGCAAGCGATTCTAAGGCGGATATAGACGCAGCCAGAGAAGAGTACTTTGATGTGCCCAAGGATGGTTGGACATGGAATGTATCTTGGTGGAGCGACCCGGTGATTTTGGGTAGCTACCCTAAGCACACGGAGATGTTCGCCAGACTTGAAAAGTTCCTGCCTGCAAATTATGAGGAGGACTTGAAGATTATTTCTCAGCCCATAGATTTCTACTGTCAGAATATTTACAATGGATATATGGTGAAAGCGGGAAAAAAAGGCAGGGAGTATATACCTAACCCTGTAGGTACCCCTATGACTACTATGCAATGGCCTGTTACACCCGCGGCGCTGTACTGGGGACCTCGTTTCTTATATGAGCGCTATGGTTTGCCTATCATCATCAGCGAGAACGGTATGGCTTGCCCGGACATGATTTCCAGCGATGGCAAGGTACATGACCAGAGCAGAATCTGCTTTATGGAGCAATATTTGAAGGAATTGGAAAGAGCAACTGATGATGGTGTGGATGTAGTGGGATATATGTACTGGTCCCTGATGGACAATTTCGAATGGGGACATGGATATCGCCCCCGCTTCGGCCTGATTCATGTAGATTACCAGACACAAAAGAGAACTCCTAAGGATTCCTATTATTGGTATCGGGAGTTTATTCAGAGTCGTAAGTAATTTGGGTCATGGGAAACAGGCTGCCTGTCATCGGCAGGCAATGGAATCATGGAACAAATGAAATGTGATAGAACAGACAAAAGGGAGGACATCGCAAGATGCTCTCCCTTTTTGACGAACGTCATTCTCTATTTTTATATCTGCTGTATTTAGAAATACAGATTATTCAAATGCATGGGCAGTCCCTCCACCATCATGGGAGGTACTTCGGACTGAATCAAAGGACGGATGTAGTTAATTAACTCGTCGGAAACATTTGTGCCGTCGTCGATAATCCATTCTGCGGGAACAGTTTTTTCCACATTGGCAATCATGTGTACATCCTGGCAACCTGTAATACATTGATAGGGTGTATTGGAAACACGGTCCAGGGTAACCACCTGACCGGTTTTGCCTTCAAAGGCATATTTTACAGCAGCAGCACCCACCTGAAACGCTTCGGTGACATCTACATTGGAAGCCAAATGGGAAGCACAACGTTGCATGGTATTTAACTCAACGGCACGGGTCTTGATGCCAAGTCTTGCTGCCAGCATATCTGCCAGCACTTTGCCCACACCCTGCATCTGCTTGTGACCGAAGGCATCCACAGAAGATGCTTCGGAGGCAAGCTCAAACACATATCTGCCATCTGCCAACTTGATACCCTCGGATACCGCGATAACAAGGCTTTTTTTCTTTGCAACCAATTCACGTATTTTTGCGGTAAAACTTTCAGGGTCAAAAGTGCTTTCCGGTAAGTAGATCAAATCCGCACCGGGGCAATCAGCACCCTTTGCCAATGCGGCAGCAGCGGTCAGCCAGCCTGCGTTTCGTCCCATGATTTCAATGATGGTCACGGATTTCATATCATATACAAGGCTATCTAAAATCAATTCCTTGGTGACAGTGGCGATGAACTTCGCAGCACTACCATAGCCGGGAGTGTGATCGGTGGCAGCCAAGTCGTTGTCGATGGTCTTGGGAACCCCGATGAATTTGATATCGCTACCAACGATAGCGGCATAATCGGACAGCATCTTGATAGTGTCCATGGAATCATTTCCGCCGATGTAAAAGAAAGCGTCGATTTCCAGTTCGTTCAGTCTTGTGAAAATCTGCTCATAAACTTCCTTGCCCATTTCAATGGGAGGTAGTTTATAACGGCAGGAACCCAAATAGGAAGAAGGGGTTCTTTTCAATAAATCCACATCCATAGGAGATTTGATGTAGTCCGTCAAAAGGACATAATCGCCATCCAGAAGTCCCTGGATGCCGTGGCGCATACCGTAAATCTTGTCCGCACCCAAATCTTTTGCGGCCTGAAATACACCGGCGAGACTGGAGTTGATAACGGCGGTGGGACCGCCGGATTGTCCTACGATAATATTGCGATGCATAATTGCCTCTTTCTGCGTGTGCATCACGCGGGTTGTTCGTGTAACGAATACTTCTGCATAAGATTTTCCAATCATATGCGATGTATATATGGAGGTTAACGACATTTGTATTTTACCATAATTGCAGGGATGCTGACAATGGGAAAATTGGTGGAATAGTGTTGAGTTTACGTCCTGCCTGTGCTATATTTATAGCGGTTGAAAATAAAAGGCGGAGGAACAAAAGATGCCTACTCTTACGAATGCATATTTGATTTCACAGTTGCTGGCTTTGGCCGGAACTATCATTGTGGCAATCGGTATGCAACAGAAAAAATACGACCATATCGTACTCAGCAAAATTACAAACGAATTTTTAGGTGCAGTTCATTATATATTACTTGGTGGATACACCGGCATGGCAATGAATTTTGCCAGTTGTATGACCAACGGTGTGTATTGGTACCGTGTCAAAAAAGGGAAGAGCACATTGCCATTTCAGATTATTTTTGGCATCATGTTCGTTGCCATTGGAGCAATGTCCTGGCAGGGACCCATCAGTATATTTGTGGTGTTGGCAAAATTGATATCTTCCGTGTCACTGGGCATTAAGCATCCCCGAATTATTCGAATCTTAAACTTGATTAGCAACCCCTGTTGGTTAATTTATAATGCATATTTTGGCAGTATTGCCGGAATGATGACGGATTCCGTGATTACGATTTCTACGCTGATTGCTTTTATCCGTTTGGATGTGCTTAAGAGGGATGAGGAGAAGAAGGCAACCGGGAACCGGGAAGAAGTTGCGGTTGTAGCAGTGGGCGAGAGCGAAGAGGTCAAATAACAATGAAACGCAATGTGAGTTTAGCGGAAATATCAGATGGACGTTTATACGGCGAGAACGATATGGTGAAGGCAGACTGCCATGGATGCAAGGGCTGCTCTAAATGCTGTCACGGCATGGGGGAATCCATCGTGCTTGACCCATACGACATCTATCGATAGCAGGTAGGCGAGGGGCTTGGATTTCAGGAGTTGTTGTCTTTCGGAAAGATAGAGTTGAATGTGGTGGATGGTGTGATTTTGCCGAACCTGAAGATGGCAGAGGCTTGTGCTTTCTTGGATTCCAACGGCAGATGCAGTATCCACAAAAGCCGTCCCGGTATTTGCAGATTGTTTCCTTTGGGGAGATATTACGAAAACGGAGATTTCAAATACTTTTTACAGACAGGAGAATGTGCAGAGTCCAACCGCTCTAAAGTGAAGGTAAGCAAGTGGATAGATACGCCCAATCTTCGCGCCTATCATGATTTCCTGTGTACCTGGCATTACTTCTTGAATGAAATTGAGGAAGCAGTAGGTGATTTGGAAGATATGGAGGCAGGCAAACGGTTGAACATGCTGGTACTGCAGACTTTCTTTATGATGCCCTATGATATAGAAGAAGATTTTTATGGGCAGTTCGAAGAACGTATGGAATTGTTCCGTCAGGGCAATGAGTAAATAATAACAAAAAATGAAAGGCCAGTGTTTTCACTGGCCTTTTGTGTAGACAAAAAAACAGGCGTGTGATACAATAACTTCCACCCTACAATATCCGGTAGGATTCTATCATCTTTTTATCACATATTTTCATTACATCTTTTGTTTTCCGTATTTATTGATTATGCATCTTGATTATTTCTGTATATCAGTTCTTTGTATCATTTTTTTCATCACAATTTTATCTCAAAACCTTTACACACGTATTAACACGTATTATAATATAGAAGGGAGTTATGTTCATGCCAATGACGCCACAGGAGATGATAAAACATCTCAAAAAGAATGGATTTAAAAAAGTGAGCCAAAATGGATCTCACGTAAAAATGAGAAATCCCCAAACGGGCAAAACTGTAATTATTCCTTATCATGCGAAAGACCTCAAAAAAGGGCTGGAGCAAGCGATACTAAAACAGGCAGGGTTAAAAACCACGCCCACAACTGGAGGTATAGAACATGAATAAATTATTTTATCCTGCAATTTTTCACAGGGCGGAAGAAGGAGGCTTTTGGATTACATTTCCTGATATACCTGAATGTATGACGCAGGGAGATGATATGGAGCAAGCTTATGAAATGGCGGTTGAGGCTTTGGGACTTGCGATTACCGGCTTTGAGGAAGAAAGTATACCTATCCCTAATGCGTCTAAACCCGATGCTATCACTACTGCGGCAGACGAATTCTGCGTCGTAATAGAGTTTGATATGCTTGCCTATAAAAAACGCACAGGTTCCAAGGCGGTCAAAAAAACTCTTACCATACCTGAGTGGCTAAATGAGGAAGCAACTGCTCTTGGTGTAAATTTTTCTCAGGTATTGCAAGAGGCTTTGATGATAAAAATTGGAGCAAAGTAAATATATAATAAAGGCCGGTGGTTGCACCGGCCTTTCGCATATTTTACATCATTGTCTGTAGCAAAATCATATAGCACACTGTACCGCAGATGATACTGAGTAGCGTGTTGCGTTTCCATACATGTAATACTACCACCAAAGCCACTGCGATGAGCTCCGGCAAGCCGTAGGGAGCGGCAGTAAAGGTAATGCCCTTGAGGCAGTACACCACCAGCATGCCCATAATGGCATAGGGGAGGTATTTTCCCAGGAAACTGATATAGGCAGGAGTTTTTCTGTGACCAAATACCAGGAAGGGGAGAACTCTCAAAAGGAGTGTCACGGCAGACATAATCACGATGGCCCAGAAGGACTGGTTGGAAATAATGGTCGTCATACGCAATCCTCCTTATTATCAAACATTGAGATATCTTTCGTGTCAAGTGTCAAAGTATCCTGTTGTTGTGAAGTGGCAGATTGTTCGAACGTTTCGCTTTGTTCCAATATCTTACGCTTCATGGTAAGGGCTATGGTAATCATTATCATGGCGGGAATCAGGAAATGATCCGCTCCAAAGAACAAGAGACACAGCACCGACGCTTCCACACCAATCAGGGCGGGACGGTGCTCTTTTGTGGTTAGCCATTGTTCTACGAAGACAGTGACGAACAATGCAGTCATGGCGAAGTCGATACCTGCCGTGTTGAAGGTCAGCAGACCGCCAACGAGGGAGCCCAGCACGCTGCCCATCACCCAGTAGGTGTGATTCAGGGCAGAGATGGTCAAATAGTATCGGTGGGGCTGTAATCCCTCAGGTACATCCCCGGTGCACACCAAAGAGTAGGTCTCGTCAGTGAGGGCATGCATCAGATAGGGTTTCTTGTGTCCGGCACCGCGATACTTATCTACCATTGAAATGCCATAAAACAAATGTCTTGCGTTGACCATCAAAGTGGTGACTGCTACAGAAACCAGAGAGGCACCGGCGGTCATCAGGGAGATGCCCACAAATTGCATGGATCCTGCATAGATAAATAAGCTCATTGCGAGAGCCCACCCTACGCCGTATCCATTTACCTGTAATAAAATGCCAAATCCCATACCCAGCACCAGATAGCCTGCTAAAACAGGCAGGGTTTTGGGAAAGGCAACTTTGAGATATTTCATATTCTCGTGTTCTCCATAGTAAAAATAGAATTTTCAGTAGAATTTTACCACGTGAAAAACGCACATAAAATGCAGATTTCACACTATTTTTTTATACTATAAAATAAATAAAAATAAAAAGCAAGAAAGATATTGATTTCTCAAAATCTTTGTGTTACATTCCACTTGAAGAGAGCAAAAATCCACATAATTATGAGACGCAAATGACCTTCATCGAAGCAAAAATAAAAGGTCTTGCGGAGGGTGAAACGTGAATAATTTTACAGTCATGTACAGCTTGTTGGGCGGAAAGTTAAGAAGACTGTTTTTTATGTCCTATCCGGAAACAAATCATGATTACAAAAAAAGTCGTATTTGCTACACTACGGCAAGTGCAGCCATCTCTCCTGTGACGGACTTGACGCAGGGTGCGTATCTGGTGGCGCTGATGACCTATCTGGGATTTTCAGACGGCGATATGGGTGTTGTCAATGCCATTGCCAGCTTGGCGGGTGTGATGCAATTGGTTTCTATGAAACTTTCCAGGAAAATCGTAAAGAATAAATTGCTTGTTTGCACCGGAAGTTTCCAAAGGTTTTGGTTGTCCTTTATGTTTTTTATTCCGTTGTTTGCGCTGTCCGGAAGAACGGGGCGTCTCCTGATGGCGACATGTTATCTTTTGGCGCAAGTGTCGGGAACCATCATTGGTCCCGCCACCACGGACTGGGTGGCAAGATTGGTGCCTGAACGTTTTCGAGGTAGATATTTTTCCATCAAAGAGTCAATTGGTACTTTTACAAATATAACCACCACACTGATCGTGGGTATCCTATTGGATGCTTTGGCGGACCGCCAGATGCTGATGTTTACAGTGGTTGGTTCTATTATCGCTGTTTTGGTTGCCATTCATGTGATTTTTACAATGATGATGAAGGAACCCAAATTTGAACACCTGAACGCTGACGGCAAGGAAATGATGGGCAGATTAGCGAAGAAGGACACCGTGGCAAGTCAAGAACAGACAGTGAAGTTCTCAGAAGAGTTGCGTATTGCTTTTGCAGACAAAAACTTTCGGAAGCTACTTGTGTTCCATCTTTTATATGTAATAGCGATTTATATTGCGAATCCCTTCAATGGAAGTTTTAAGGTAAATGACTTGAAACTGTCCTATACCTTTTTGTCCGCTTGTACTTTTGGCACTTGTATCATCCGCGTATTCCTGCTCCCTAAAGTTGGTAAATTGGCGGATAAGGTGGGTATGACTAAGGTTACCACCTGGGCCTTTGTGGGATTGGCAATGAATTATCTG
This sequence comes from uncultured Acetatifactor sp., assembly GCA_904501885.1. Lineage (GTDB taxonomy): Bacteria > Bacillota > Clostridia > Lachnospirales > Lachnospiraceae > Acetatifactor. The sequence goes on from CAJGCP010000005.1 coordinate 14,926, forward strand.
TTCACCGGGTTGGCGAATCCAAACAATGCTATCCCGATGCATATCTTAAGTGCCATTGGAAATGCTGCGGCATGGGGATTTATCGGCACGGGTATGTTGGGCATCCAGTTGAAGTGTCTGAGTGAGGAAAGACGCATCACCCAATTGGCATTGTTAAATGTGATTGGCGGTCTGGTGGGATTTGCGTTTACTTTCGTTATGGGTAAGTTTGTGGACTGGGTAGAAGTGTTTATCTCCACCCGGGATACGATTTTCACCTATGCGCAGCAGATCACCAATATGCTTGGCGTAGTGATGATAGCATTGCTTATCCTCTATATGAGAAAGACATTCAAGGGCATATAAAAGCAATCAAAAATATAATCTAAGAAAAAGATTTATTTTCATTCGAAAAAGCATTGACATATTTCTGCCAATGTGCAATAATTCAGTAAAGTAAACCGATGAAGTCTTCTGAATCGAAAGAGACAGAAGATGGAGGCATTCTGGAGAAGTCCGCTATACGCGGGTGCCGAAGGGGCAAGGTGAGAACCGAATCTCTCAGGCAAAAGGACAGAAGCAATCCTATAGAAACAAAGCGTGGTAGCATGCCTGTAGATGTATCTGCAGAGGATGTGGTTGCGCAGATGTGAATGTGGGACGATATACTGCCTATTCTTCAGAGCCACTGGTTTTCCGGTGGCTTGTTTTAATTCTCGGGAAGAACTCGGGGATTGTAAATTTTTTCAAAGGAGAAAGGAAGAAGAAAAAATGGAATTTTTAGCATCAATGGAAGCGGCATTATTGCCCGTCGTAGTTACGATTAATAAGTATTTGTCCGATTACATATTAATCGCGTTATTGGTAGGAACAGGTTTGTTCTTTACCATCAAGACAAAGTTCGTACAGGTTCGTTGCTTTGGCGAAGGTATGAAACAGGTATTTGGTAACATGAAATTTAAAGGTGGAAAGCAGGCCGCAGGTATGACTTCCTTCCAGGCTTTAGCAACCGCCATTGCTGCACAGGTTGGTACCGGTAATATCGTAGGTGCATCCGGTGCAATCTTAGTTGGTGGTCCCGGTGCTATTTTCTGGATGTGGATCATCGCATTCTTCGGTATGGCTACCATCTATGCCGAGGCAATTCTGGCACAGAAGACCCGTGTGGTAAAAGAAGATGGTACTGTATTGGGTGGTCCCGTATACTATATCCGTACCGCATTCAAGGGCGCCTTTGGTAAGTTCCTGGCGGTATTCTTTGCAGTGGCATCCATTCTTGCGCTGGGCTTCATGGGCGCAATGGTACAGTCCAACTCCATCGGAGAATCCTGCAACAATGCATTTGGTATTCCTGCATGGGTTGTTGGTGTTATAGTAGCAGCTGTATCTGTAGCAATCTTCATCGGTGGCGCACAGAGAATTGCATCTGTTACTGAGAAGCTGGTTCCTATTATGGCAGGTTTGTTCCTGGTAGGTGGTCTGGTGATTCTTGTTTGCAGAGCGCAGTATGTTCCTGAGACCATCGGTTTGATTTTCAAATATGCATTTACACCTGATGCGCTCATCGGTGGTGGACTTGGTTATGCTTTGAAGACCGCAATCAGCCAGGGTGCAAAGAGAGGTTTGTTCTCCAACGAAGCTGGTATGGGTTCCACACCTCACGCACATGCACAGGCTATAGTAGAGGATCCTCACAAGCAGGGTGTTTCCGCTATGATCGGTGTGTTTGTTGATACCTTCGTAGTATTGACCATGACCGCATTGGTAGTTATCACCTGTCTGTATACCGGAAACGGTGCGTTGGCAGGCTTGCAGGGCGATGCTTATATTGCTGCTACCTCCGGTGCAACCGCTGTAGTTTCTAAGGCAACTGCAATGCAGATGGCTGCAGGCTCCGTATTCGGTACAGGATTTGGTAGTGCTTTCGTAGCAGTTTGTCTGTTGTTCTTTGCATTCTCTACCATCATCAGCTGGAACCTGTTTGGTAAGATCAATGTAGAGTATCTGTTTGGCAAGAAGGGTGTGTTGGTTTACTCCATCATCGCTGTAGTATTCATCTTCCTAGGTTCTTGTCTGTCCAACGATCTTGTTTGGGAGTTGACCGACATGTTCAACCAGTTGATGGTAATCCCCAACGTACTTGCTATGTGGGCTTTGGCGAAGATGGTAAAGGGTAGAATGGAACAGTAAATTGTTTCCTTTGGACATGCTCTTAAGAGCACATATATGAGATGAAATAAGGAATGCCACCTGTCGGATGACGGGTGGCATTTTTGGCGGGATTATTGCTCAAACTGCTTTGTAAATTCTTCTAAGCAAATGACCTCTCCGCCGTGCAATCTGGACTCCTCTGCGGCGAAGGCAATCATGTGAGAGTGCAGGGTTTCACGGGCATTGGTCAGGTTGCTGGAAGCATCCCCTTCCATGGAAGCGATAAAGGATTTCACGATACCTAAGTCTCCACCGCCGTGGGACTGTCCTTCCTTACCCTTTTCTACAAACCTGCGCGGTTCTTTTTCGCGGAACAACTGTAAGCTGATTTCTCCGGTTTCTGCATTTCCGCCTAATTCGCCCAAGGTACCGCAGATTTTAATGGTACGGGCCTGATGATAATTGAAGGCGTTTAAGTGAAAGGTTGCCAGGATATTATCTTCAAATTCCATTGCCAATATCTGATGATCACAAACATTATTGTCGCAGGCAAATACGCAACGACCATTGTTAACAGTAGCCAGTTCTTCGAGTAATTGTTCCTCTGTTTCCGTGTAGTCCTTCTGCCTGGAGAACTGAATGACTTCGGGGACATCCTCCACAAAGATTCTTCTGGCGCTATAAGGGCATTCCTTTTCTATTTTACAATCTATGGTACAGCGTGTTCCGGCACCCTCCGGAGCGCATTCCGGTCTGAAGTAAGATAAGTCGCCGAAGGACGATACCTTTTTGCATTTCTTTCCTGTCAAATACACCAGCATATCCATGTCGTGGCAGCTTTTCGCTAAGAGAATGGGGGAGGTAGTGTCGCTGTTGCCCCACTTGCCACGAACATAACTGGATGTACCAAACCACCATGCCATATTTTCGCTATAGTTGATGCTCATGATTTTGCCGATGGCACCGCTGTCGATGATTTCCTTCAGCTTTTGGAAAAAGGGCGCGTAGCGAAGCACGTGGCAAATCATAATGGTTTTGTCATAGTTTTTGGCAATCCGGTCGATTTCTGCCACTTCCCCGGGGAAGGGTGAAACCGGTTTTTCCAACAGGATATGATAGCCTTGTTCTGCACAGATTTTAAATGGCTCCACATGGTCTCTGTCATTGGTGCAGATGATGGCTGCATCGGCAAGCTTTCCTAACTTCAACATATCGTGGTAATCGGAAAAGCACATATCCTCTGCGATGCCGCACTGATCCTTTACCATCCTGACATTTTCGGGAATCAAATCCGCTACAGCTACGATTTTTACACCCTCATTCATAAAGTGATTCAGGTAAGCCAATCGTCCTCTGGGGCCGGCGCCGATAAGGATGGCTGTTTTTTGTTGATTTGACATAGGCATTTCCTCCTTGTGGTTTGGCTTTGTTTTAAGGTAAATATACACGCGGAAATATTCAAATACAAGTGGGTTTATTGCTTTAAATTAACAAAATATTGCTGCCTACTATGCTTTTCCTATTCCGTAATGTATATTTTTTCTGTGCCGTAATTCGTTGACTTTTAGATGTAAAAATTATACTATAAGAATAGTAGTAAAAAGGTATATAGAAACGGAGAGTCATAGAAATGAAGAAGACATATAATATTGAAGTGGACTGTGCACATTGCGCGAACTTGATGGAGGAAACCACGAAAAAGGTAGAGGGCGTAGTGGCAGCAGGTGTGAATTTCATGACCCAGAAAATGACCGTGGAATTCGCAGAGGGCGCAGATGATGCGGTTGTGATGAAGAATGTGTTGAAGGCTTGCAAAAAAGTGGAGCCGGACTGCGAAATAGAACTGTAATCGGGGTATTTTTATGAACAAAAAGCAAAAGAAGATGTTACGCCGGATTTTGATATCAGGCGGTTTGTTTTTGGCGCTGAATTTGGCGTCCGTGATGATGTCTGCTTTTGGAACCGCACTTCTCTATGAGAGTGCGGTTATTTTTGGGTGGATAGAGCTGATACTGTATCTGGTGGCGTATGCAATCGTGGGGCATGATATTCTTCGCAAAGCCTTTCGTGGCATCTGCAATGGGCGGGTGTTTGATGAAAATTTCCTGATGGCGCTGGCTACTCTGGGTGCAATTGGCTTGGCAGTTTATGAGAATATCCGCGGAAACAGAACTTTGGATATGAGCCAACCCTTGGATTTGAACGAGGCGGTGGCGGTGATGCTGTTCTACCAGGTGGGCGAATGGTTCCAGAGCGTAGCAGTGGGTAAGAGCCGTAAGAACATTGCCGCTCTGATGGACATCCGGCCGGATTATGCCAATGTGGAGCAGGTCGGTGAGATCGTACAAGTGGACCCGGCAGAGGTGCCTGTGGGAAGTACGATTTTCGTTTATCCGGGAGAGAAAATCCCTATGGATGGGATCGTGATGGAGGGAAGCTCCACACTGAATACCAGTGCCCTGACCGGGGAGAGCATGCCCAGAGATGTGGTGGCAGGAGATGAGGTCATCAGCGGATGTATCAACATGACCGGTGTTTTGCAGGTGCAGACCACCAAGGTCTTCGGCCAATCTACCGTGTCTAAGATTTTGGAATTGGTAGAGGAGGCCGGCTCCAGAAAATCGAAATCGGAACAATTTATCTCGAAGTTTGCCAGAGTCTACACCCCTGCGGTGACGATTTTTGCAATGGCGTTGGCTATATTACCTCCTGTGGTGCGCATGCTTATGGGGGATGTGGCCATGTGGGGGGACTGGATTTATAGAGCACTTACCTTCCTGGTCATCAGTTGCCCTTGCGCGTTGGTAATCAGTATCCCGCTTACCTTCTTTGCGGGATTGGGAGGTGCCGGAAAAGCAGGCATCTTAATCAAAGGATCCAATTATGTGGAAACCTTGTCGAAAGCAGATGTGGTGGTGTTTGATAAAACCGGTACTTTAACAGAAGGAAAATTCAAGGTACAGGGAATATTTCCTATGGGCCAGGATACATCGGGCTCCGGAGAGTCACCTGAGACAGAAGAAAACCATAGAAGCGACCTTGATGCGAGGGAGCGTTTGTTGCGATATGCTGCATATGCGGAGAGTACTTCCTCTCATCCAATCAGCAAGAGTTTGCTGCAGGCGTATGGCAAGTCCATTTCGCCTGAGGAGGTTTCTGACATTCAGGAAATCAGTGGTCATGGTGTGGTGGCAACCGTCCGCCCCGTAGAAGAACAGGAGACGGGGAAGGATGAAGCACTTGTCCGTGTGGCAGTGGGCAATTTGAAGTGGATGCAGAAATTAGGCGTGTCCGCGGAGGAAGTTCCCTCTGCCGGAACCACAGTGCATGTGGCATTGGATGGCGTGTATGCCGGCTATATTTTGGTTGCTGATGGGCCCAAGTCTACTGCGGCAGAGGCAATACACAGGTTGAAAAAAATGGGAGTGAAACGGATCGTGATGCTCACCGGTGACGCGGAAGCGGTGGCAGAAAAGGTGGCCACGGATTTGCAGATAGATGAATACTTTAGTGAGCTTTTGCCGGCAGATAAAGTGGCGGAAGTGGAACGGCTCCTTGGCGGGATGGAGAAAATACCCGGCAGTCTGATTTTTGTGGGAGACGGTATCAATGATGCCCCTGTCCTTACCAGAGCAGACATCGGTGTGGCCATGGGCGCCTTGGGCAGTGATGCTGCCATTGAGGCGGCAGATGTGGTGCTGATGGACGACGACCCGGGCAAGGTGGCAACGGCCATTGCCATAGCGAAGCGGATTATGGGTATTGTACATCAGAATATTGGATTTTCCCTTGGAGTGAAATTTGCCTGCCTGGCACTGGGTGCTGTGGGTGTGGCGAATATGTGGTTTGCCATTTTTGCAGATGTGGGCGTGATGGTGTTGGCGGTGCTCAATGCCACCAGAGCGCTCAGACCTACTTCGAACACTGGAAGATAGGAAGGTACTAAAAACCTTAATTGTATTCAATTGCATACAATAATTGTATTGAAAAATGTGAGAAATAGGAGTAATATGTGTAAGGTTGCGTATTTTTTGCGACAACCTATGTTACGAGATAAACGATAAAAAAGAACGAGGTATAGTTATGAAAAACTGTCAGAACAAGTGGGTGCGTGCAGCGATTCCTGCACTGTTGCTTCACTGCAGTATCGGTACTGTTTATTGCTGGTCCATTTTCAGTCAGGAAATTGCGGACTACATCGGCTTTTCCAAAGGCGCTACAGAATGGGCATTCAGCTTGGCAATCTTTTTCCTTGGTATGTCCGCGGCATTCCTTGGAAACGTAGTTGAGAAGAATATACATAAGTCCTCCCTGATTGCAGCGGTATGCTTTGCATTGGGTATGGTGGGCACCGGCTTCTTTATTTACTACGGTGGGAAGCAATATGCTGCCAATGGTGTAGGTAGTGTGGTTGCCTTGATTGGTATTTATGTATGCTATGGTTTGATTATGGGTATCGGTTTGGGTACCGGATATCTGTCCCCTGTTAAGACTTTGATGCTTTGGTTCAGCGACCGCAAGGGTCTGGCAACCGGTTTGGCTGTTGCAGGATTTGGCGCAGCGAAGGCAATCGCAAGCCCCATTATGCAGTCTATGCTGGCAAATCTGGGCGAGGGCGGTATCTTCAAGATGTTCTACATCTTGGGCGCTGTATATTTTGTTATGATGTTTGTGGGTCATTTGCTTTTGGCGAAGCCTGCAGATTGGCATGAGCCTCAGACCAAGGAAAAAGGTCAGGGCATTTTGTCCGTTATTAAGACCAAGCCCATCACCAACTACATCGGTATCTGGTTGATGTTCTATTTGAATATCACCTGTGGTTTGGCTTTGATTTCCCAGGAAAAGATGATTGTAAAATGTATCGGTTTGGCTAGCGTGGTAGGTATCATTTCTACTGTGTCCGCTATCTTCAATGCAGGTGGACGTCTTGGTTTCTCTGCTTGGGCTGATACCATGAAAGATAGAAATACCATTTACAAGCTAATCTTCATCCTGTCCATCGCATTTACCGCACTTGTGGTTGTAACCGGCGGTGTTCAGAATGGTAATGGAAATATTCTTTTGACCATTTTGGTATTGGTATTGATCTTCTTCGTAAACGCAGGCTACGGCGGAGGCTTCTCCAATGTACCCACCCTGCTTTCTGACCAGTATGGCATGGGAAGCATCAGTGCGCTTCACGGCATTACCTTGTCCGCATGGGCATTTGCAGGTTTGACTGGTAACCAGATGGCAAACTGGATTGTAAACAAGTTCGGTGCAGAGGTAGAAATCCCTCATGAATTGGCAGACGGAACCGTGGAGATGATTACAGTTAATCCCACCGGATATCAGACAGTATTGTATGTGACCCTGGCACTTTACATTGTTTCCGCAATCATCAGCTTCACTTTGATTTCCAAGAAGGACGCTGAGGCGAAATAATTGAGTTGCAAGTTCGGACCGGTAAGGTTGAATCGGTAAGTTTGAGCCGGTAGGTTGAATCGAACGGTTTGAGTTAGGAATATTTGAATGTTTGAGACGCTCTCTAAGGAGGGCGTCTTTTTTGAGGTTTGGGATAGAATTTTAAGGTGGGTTTATTGGACTTAAAATAGTATATAGTTGGTATATCACGAAGCGAGACCCCAAAAACAGAAGTCGTTTATAGGCTGCATAGAAAAGGAGAAGATTTATGGGAACTTTATTGTTTATCTTATTTTTACCAATCACTTTACCTATTTGGATTGTGATAAAGGTGTTGACGTTTATCGGTAAGATAGCTTTTATTGGTGATATTTTTGACGAGTTTTAACGCATATTAATGTGACGAATGAAAGGAGAACGGAAAATGGAAAAGGACTTCGAATAAAATAGAAAAAACCATTGTTATTTCCTGCAAAATGTCTTACAATATATGTCAAAGAATTTTTACTCATAACCTTTTGAGGTACATATAAGGAGGACGTTATGTTTATTAAGAGATCAGACAGAATGGAAACTGTGCATTCTGACATTAGAGGACCTTTGTTTGTGGAAGCGATGGAGATGCGTGAAAGAGGCATCGACGTGCTGAGATTGAACACAGGTAACCCTGCTACTTTCGGTTTTGAACTTCCCGAGAGCTTGCGTAAGGCAATCGAAGGCCATGAGGATTTGGCAGTAGGCTACTGTGATTTCAAGGGTATGAAGAATGCCAGAGAAGCGATTTGTGAATACGAGAAGTCCAAGGGTATCCAGGGCATCACACCTGATGATGTGTTCATCGGTAACGGTGTCAGCGAGGTTGCTTCCTTTGCGTTGATGCCATTGCTGAATCCCGGAGATGAAGTGTTGGTACCTTCCCCCAGCTATTCCTTGTGGGGTAATACCGTTCGCCTTTGCGGCGCAAATCCCGTGTTCTACACCTGTGATGAGAAAGCACATTGGTTCCCGGATGTGGCAGATATCCGTTCCAAGGTGACTTCCAAGACCAAAGCAATCGTTATCATCAACCCCAACAACCCTACAGGCGTGCTTTATACCCCTGACCTTTTGGAGGAGATTATCAAGATTGCGAGAGAGAACAAGATTCTCATTTTCTCCGATGAAATTTATGACAGATTGGTAATGGACGGCAAGACTCACGTGTCTACCGCATCCCTTGCACCGGATCTTCCGATTGTTACATTGAATGGTATTTCCAAGTCCCATTGCGTATGTGGTTACAGATGCGGATGGATGCTCATCAGCGGACCTAAGGAGTATACCGAAGAATACAGAAAGGGTATCATTCAGATGACTTCCCTTCGTCTGTGTGCAAATGCTTTGGCACAGATTGTTATCCCTGCAGCGATGGCTGACGACGAGACACCCAGAAGCATGATTTCTCCCGGTGGTCGTATCTACGAGCAGAGAGAAGCAGTTTGTAGAGAGTTGGATAAAATCGACGGTCTTACTTATGTTAAGAACGACGGTGCATTCTATATGTTCCCTAAGTTGGACGTAAAGAAATTCAACATCACAAGCGACAAGGTATTTGCAAGAGACCTGCTCCATGCAACCAATATTCTCATGGTTCCCGGTAGCGGATTTGACTGGGCTGAGCCTGACCATTTCCGTATCGTAATGCTGCCTAAGGCAGAGGAACTTGCTGATGCTATGAGAAGAATGGGCGAATTCCTGGATGGATATAAGCAGAAATAAGAGGCCATAAATTGGCATAAAACCCCGATACAGAAGTGTCGGGGTTTTGTATAATATAGAAAAATAATTATCGAAAAAAACTGCTTGTTTGTTAAAAAAATATCTATGCAGCCGATGATAAATGTGCTATAATTTGTCTATCTGTGTGTGTAATTTTGTATCCCTATTTATTTGCTTGCATTTTATGATGTAAGCACACAAGTTTTAGGTTATCAGTTTTATGGAAATGAACGAAAAAATCGCAATGATTAAGGCCGCAACCGGCGAAGTAAAAGCAGATTTGGTTTTGAAGAATGCCTCCTATGTAAATGTTTACACAGAAGAACTTTTACAGGGGGATATTGCCATTGCCCAGGGACGTGTAGTGGGCATCGGCGACTACGACGGTGAGGCTGTTTTGGATATGACCGGGAAGATTGTATGTCCCGGCTTTATTGATGCCCATATTCATTTAGAATCCAGTTTGGTGGCGCCTGCAGAGTTTGTGAAGGCAGTGGTACCCCACGGTACTACCACAGTGATTGCAGACCCCCATGAAATTGCCAATGTGATGGGTACAGACGGTATCGAATACATGTTGCAGGCAACCGAAGGTTTGCCTGTGGATGTGAAGTTGATGATGCCCTCCTGTGTACCTGCCACTCCATTAGACGAGTCCGGTGCAGTGCTCACAGTGGCGGATATCGAGCCCTTTTATGATCGACCTAATGTAATGGGCTTAGCAGAAATGATGAATGCTTACGGTGTGACTCACACCGATAAAGATGTACTGGCAAAACTTGTGGCAGCACAAGCGCACAACCGCCCCATTGATGGACATGCTCCGGGGCTTACCGGTAAGGCGTTGAATGCCTATGTGGCAGCAGGCATTTATTCCGACCACGAATGTTCCGAACTGGATGAGGCTATGGAGAAAATCCGCTTAGGTCAATACATTCAGATTAGAGAGGGTACGGCAGCACGAAACTTGGAGGCGCTGGCGCCCTTGATTCAAAGAGGATATGAAAACCGTACCATGTTCTGTACGGATGACAAGCATCCCAATGATTTGTTGGAAAAAGGCCATATTGATTACATCATCAAAGAGGCCATTCATAAATATGGCGTAGATCCCATCATCGCTGTGAAAACAGCGGGACATACGGCGGCCAGATATTTTAAGATGACAGACCGTGGAGCCATTGCTCCCGGCTATCTTGCAGATATGGTCATCATCGACAACTTTGATGATTTCAATATCGAAAAGGTGTTGAAGTGCGGAAAAGTGGTTTACGATGCAGGTTGTGTGAGTCCTGTGAAGGTACCGGAAATTGCCGCAGCTTTGGAACATAAAGCACTGCACACCTTCCACATGGCGCCCATCAGCAAGGATGACTTGATGAGCGAAGAAGCCTTGGGCTGCATCGGTGTTCTGCCCGGGTCCATTGTGACCAAGGACATGGGCATGCGAGAGGCCATCGACCTGAAAGAAGATGTGCTGAAGATTGCCGTGATTGAACGACACAAGAATACCGGACATATCGGTCTGGGATACTTGCAGGGCTATGGTTTGAAGCAGGGTGCGGTTGCTACCTCTATTTCCCATGATTCCCACAACATTATCGTGGTAGGATGTAGTGAGGAGGACATGGTCTTTGCAGTCAACCGATTGTTGGAAAACCAGGGCGGTATCGTGGTGGTAAATCAGGGACAGGTGACCGGCGAGATCATGCTGGAAATCGCCGGCCTGATGAGCAATCGAAGCCTGGAAGAGATTAACGAGTGCTTAGAGCAAGCCAAAGAGGTGGCGTACAGCCAAGGTGTCAACGAAGGCGTAGACCCCTTCATGTCACTGAGTTTTATGTCACTGCCTGTTATTCCTGAAATCAAGTTGACCACAAAGGGAATTGTAAAAGTGCAGTAAAAACATAAGGACAAAATATAACAAGTAAGACAAATTGTATCACTGAAATGAAAGAGCAATTTGAAAATAAATAACAAAGTTTTAAAGCAAAAGAAAGGGTATCACGATGGAAAAAAGAGTGGATGCAAAAACAGAAAGAGTACGTATTTGGGAGGAACTTTTGAAGGTGGCAAAGCCTGATTCTAAATTCAGCTGGCAGTTCTCAGAGTTTATCTGTGACTACGAAGGTAGCGAGAAGGGAACCGCACTGCTTTGCGCAACTGATATGTATAAGAATGCGAAAGTTATTTTTATCACTCCTGACAACAACTTGGAGACCTTGAGAGAGCAGGCTTTCCGTGACAAGAAATCCGTAGTCATGACCAACTATGGTATCACCAGAGGATTCTTCCTCATCAAGCCCGAGCAGATTCCTGAGGGCAAGGAAGAAGTGGCTTCCTTGTTGGATGGTGTTTCCCGTTATTGGAAGCATCAGACATTGGCACAGTTGAAGGAGTCCGTGGGACACATCGATATGATGGTAACCGGTGCTTCCGCAATCACCCCCAGTGGTATCCGTTTTGGTAAAGGCCACGGATATTTTGACTTGGAGTGGGCGATGCTTTCCACATACGGCATTGCAGATGCAAGCACAGTCATCATCGGTGCAGGACATGACTGCCAGGTGGCAGATGTGCCCGTAGAGGTAGAAGAGTACGATACTGCAATCGACTTCATCGTAACTCCTACCCAGATTATCGAAACCCGTCATGAGTTCCCCAGACCCAGCAAGGGAATTATCTGGAGCCGTTTGTCTCCCGGTATGCGCGAGCAGATTCCCCCTGTACAGGAACTTTGGTGTAAGGTGCATTGTAAATAATGGATAACAAGAAAAATATCTTATTAAAAATTGAAGGAATCACCAAGACCTTTGGCAAAGTGGTGGCCAATGACGACATCAGTCTGGAACTTTACGAAGGCGAAGTTTTGGCCCTTCTGGGTGAAAACGGCGCCGGTAAAAGTACCCTGATGAATATCATCTACGGCATCTACCGTCCCGATAAGGGTAGGATTGAGATTCGCGGCAAGGAAACCAAAATCGCCTCTCCCCGCTATGCTTTGAACAAGGGCATCGGTATGGTACATCAGCATTTTATGTTGGTGGGCAGATGCAATGCCATTGAGAACATTTGCCTGATCAGTAAGACCAGTCCCTTTAGCTTGGTGAATAAAAAGAAAATCGCCGCTTCCCTGGAGGAAATCAAGGCCCGCTACGGCATCGACGTGGACATTCATTGTCCCGTGGAACAGCTCAGCATCAGTATGCAGCAGAAGGTGGAAATATTGAAATTGTTGTACACCGGTGCGGATATCCTGATTTTGGACGAGCCCACCGCAGTGCTGTTGCCCCAGGAGTGCGAGGCACTGTTTTCTATCATCCGCAATATGACCAAAGAGGGCAAGGGTGTCATCTTTATCAGCCATAAGCTGGATGAGATTATCGAAATCAGCGACAGAGTGGATGTGTTGGCACATGGTAAAATGTGTGGCCATCTAATTACCAAGGACGCGGACAAGAACATCATTGTAAAAATGATGTCCGGTGACAATGTGCCGGATATGTCCGGTTATGTGAAAGAGAAGCCCGGGGCCGAAGTGCTTTTCGAATGTAAAGGCATCGAAGCCTACGACGACCGTAAGGCAAAGACCTTGGACGGCGTGGACTTGAGTATCTACAAGGGAGAAATTGTTGGTATCGCAGGTGTGGAAGGCAATGGACAAAACGAACTGGCAGAAGTTCTGGCGGGTGTCAGAAAAGTGACTGCGGGTTCCATTTCCATCAATGGTCAGACACTGCGTCCTAACCGCCCTGCAGATTTCATCAAGCATGGTGTGGGATACATTCCTGCGGAACGAAATGGTGTAGGTACAGTGCCTGATTTCATGCTGTATGAAAACTGGTTGTTACGTAAGGACCGGTTCCCCAGCAAGAATGGTATGATTGATACCAAGCAAGTGGTGGCCCAGTCCGTCAGCGCCATCAGCGAATATGATGTGCGTACTACAGGACCTTTGGAGAGAAGTGCGAACCTTTCCGGTGGTAATCTCCAGAAGTTCATCCTGTCCAGAGAATTGAAAAAGAAACCGGAGGTGCTGATTTGTTCCTACCCCACCAGAGGCTTGGACGTGAAGGCAGCATGCTTTGTGCGTAATCAGATCACCAAAGCCAAGAAGGACGGTACCAGTACCATCCTGTTCTCCGGAGATATGGAAGAGTTGTTTACGATTTCCGATAGAATCATCGTGTTAAATCGAGGAAAAGTAATCGGTGAAAGAATTCCTGAGGAAACCACCCAGGAAGAGATTATACTGATGATGATGGGGGAAAAAGCATGATAACGAAAAAAGGATTACAAAGACTCGGCATTCTGCTTTTGGCCGTATTGACTGCGATGCTGGCAGGTGCTGTGATTATATTGCTTTCCGGAGCAAATCCCCTGAATGCATACTACAGTATGCTGATCAAACCTATGACCTCCTTAGGTAACATCGGAGGAGTGTTCATCCATTTTATTCCGCTATTATTGATTGGTATCGGCGTGTCCTTTACCTTTCATGCAAAATTAAATAACCTGGGCGGCCAGGGACAGATGCTGATGGGTGCCTTGGGTATGACCCTGATTGGTATCCCGCCTGTGGGCGATGCCCTGGGTGCATTTTCCCTGCCCGTTGGATTTTTGTTGGCAATGATTTTCGGTGCCATTTGGGCGGCCATTGCAGGCTTTATGAAAACCCGTTTCGGCGCCAGCGAAATCGTAGTGACCTTGATGTTAAACTACATCGCAGTGCAGGCCATCAACTATATCCTGTTTTATCACCTTCGAACAGACGGAGAGATCCGCTCTCCCAGAATCGTAAAGATGCTGCCCAAATTGTTTGAAGGTACCCGCATCACTTGGGGCGTTGTGATTGCCCTGGTGCTGGTGGTGGTATATGCTTTGGTGATGGCTAAGACCAAATTTGGTTTCAACCTGCGCACGGTAGGTGGCAGCATCAAGGCGGCCAAGTACAGTGGTATCAATACCAAGTTGTACTATTTCCTTTCCATGGCCATCAGTGGTGCATTCTGTGGTATCGCAGGTGCAGCCCAGATCAGTGGTAATACCAGAAGACTGACAGAATCCACAGCCGGTGATTATGGCTTTAGTGGAATCGTGGTTGCTATGTTGGGTAGTTTGCATCCCGTGGGATTGGTGATTGCGTCCTTTTTGATGGCGCTGTTGACCTCCGGTTCCTCCATGATGCAGACGGATACAGGAATTCCTGAGTCCTTTACCCAGGTGTTGCAGGCATTGATTGTGTTGTTCATCCTGATGGGTATGGCAATCAGTGACGGCAAAGTCAAAAGAAGAAAAGGAGGGAAAGAGAAATGAATGCAGGTTTCTTGACAGCTCTTTTTGCCTCCGGTATGAGACAGGGCGTGCCCCTGATTTACGGCTCCGTAGGAGACTGTGTCTCTGAGAAGGCCGGCGTGGTAGGTATCTGTATTGAGGGCGAAATTATTTTCGGTGCCTTTTTCTCCTACCTGTTTGCCCTTCGCTCCGGCAACCTGTGGTTGGGTGTGCTGATGGGAGCTATCGCAGGTATGATCAGTAGCCTCATGGTGGCAGCATGGTCCATCTATTTTAAGCAGGACCAGTCCATCATCGGTATTATGTTCAATATTTTTGCGGCGGGATTTACCAATTTCCTGAACCGTAAGATTTTCGGTGTGTCCATCGCATCCGAAAAGATTGAAACCTTTAAGCCCATTAAGATTCCCGGCTTGTCCGAGATTCCCATTATTGGAGAGGTATTTTTCAATCAGGATATTTTGACCTATCTTTCTATCGTGTTGGCAGTGATCACATTGCTGGTGATGAAAAAGACCAAACTGGGTCTGCAGATGCTTGCCGTGGGTGAGAACCCTAAGGCAGCACAGGCTTCCGGTGTACAGGTACAAAGATATCGTCTGATTGCCTACATGTTCTGCGGCTTTACGGCAGGATTGGCAGGTGCTTCCCTGACACTGAGCACCGTGGGCTCTTTCACGGAAGTGATTTCCGCAGGTAGAGGTTTCATTTGTTTGGCAATCGTTATTTTGGCCAGATGGAATCCTGTGGTGGCTTGTATCGCAGGCTTCGGTTTCGGTTCCATCCAGGCATTGCAGCTTCGTCTGCAGATTATGGGCTCTGTGGTACCTCACCAGTTCTTCATCGCATTGCCTTACCTGATTACTTTGGTGGTGCTGATTGTGGCAGGTCACAATATCCGTGCACCTAAGGAACTTGGCGTTCCTTTCGATAAGGAAAGCCGTTAACCTAAGTTTATTATTTTCATAGAAAATGATAATATAAAAAACAAATTTTCCAAGGAGGAAGAAAAAATGAAAAAAGTAGTAGCATTACTGTTGTCTGCAGTTATGGCTATCGGTATGATGGCTGGCTGTGGCACAACCGAAGCTCCCGTAGAGAGCTCCGTAGCTTCTGTAGTTGAGTCTGTAGAAAGCGAAGCAGCAGAAGCAGAAATGAAGATCGCTGTGATCTTGCCCGGTTCTATCACCGATGAGTCTTGGAACCACACTGCATACGTAGGTTTGCAGGCAATTGAAGCAATGGGTAACTATGAGACCGCTTACACTGAGAACATCACTGCTGATCAGGCAGAAGAGTACTTCAGAAACTACTGCGAGTCCGGTTACGATTTCGTACTTGGCCATGGTGCTCAGTACGGCGATGCTTGCTGTGTAGTAGCAGAAGAGTATCCCGAAGTTAACTTCTTCATCACCGGTAACGCTCCCGCAGATATCCCTGAGGAAGAGCTTCCTACCAACATCATGTTCTCCGACTATCGTGAGTGCGAAGGCGCATACGTTTGTGGTGTTGTTGCAGCACTTATGACCGAGAGCGGCAAGGTTGGTTATGTTGGTGGTGGTAACAACACCACTCAGCAGTCCGACAAGAACGCATTCATCGAAGGTGTAGCAAGCATTGATCCTGCTATCGAAGTAAAGACCGTTATTACCGGTACTTTCGATGACACAGCACTTGGTAAAGAAACCGCTATCGCTATGATCGAAGAAGGCGTAGACGTAATCCTTCAGACTTGTGACCACACCGGTCTTGGTGTATTGGAAGCTTGTAACGAGAAGGACGTATTCTGCTTTGGTTACACCACTGATCAGTCCACTTTGATCGAGAAGCCTGAATTGGTATTGACCTCTATGTTGATCGATATTCCTTTCATGATCTCTTCTCAGATTGACCTGATCAAGGCTGGCAACTACGGCGGAGTAACCTTCCCCGGCTTGCATGACGGCGTTGTAAGCATGTCTGCATTCAGCGCAAGCGTACCCGCAGAGGTTGCTGAGCAGGTTAACGCTATCGTTGACCAGATCAAGGCTGGCGAAATCGTTATCACTCCTAACTACAGCGAGAACTAATTCGGATTTTGTGCCAAGGGTGCAGGATTGAATTATAAGAGACTGTAAAAGAAGCCCCCTTTACTTCCTATGGAAGTGGAGGGGGTTTTTAATTGAAATCAAAAGAAATTTGATTTATTCTGTAATAAAGAGTCGAATTATGTCATATACATATGGGAGGGTCTAACAATGTTAGTATTGGTTTATAGAAAATGCAGCACATGTATTAAGGCTTTAAAGTGGTTGGAGGAGAACAATGTGGTGTTCGAAGAACGCCCTATTGTAGAGCAGAATCCAACCTATGAGGATTTGAAGAAATGGCATGAAATGAGTGGGTTGCCACTCAGGAAGTTCTTTAATACCAGTGGATTGTTATACAAGGATATGCAGTTAAAAGACAAACTTCCGGAGATGTCGGAGGAAGAGCAATTGCAGCTTCTGGCAAGCAACGGAAAGCTGGTGAAAAGGCCGTTAGTGGTTGGCGCTGGATTTGTGCTGGTTGGGTTTAAGGAAGAGGAGTGGAGAGAGTCCCTGAGATAATGTTACGGCAAGAAGTTGCGTTTCTGAGAAATGTAGGGAAAGCAAGGGTTGTGGGAGTTTAGAAGGGGATTTTTATGTCAGATTTATGCTACAAAATTGAGGATTTAGGGGTGTGACGTGGAGGAGAAACAAATAGAACAAACATAGGTCCCGAAAACATGTTCTAAAACACTTGACAAACACAAGATATAGCGGAATAATATAACGAAAAAACAAGATGTTGTATGACGCAAGAGGAGGTAAATATGAATTATAGAACAAAGACATACATTGCAGCAGATTGGGATCACGATGGAGATGCGGTTGAACAGTTGTATAAATGGAAGAATGGGAAAGGTTGGAGTTTGGATTTTCCGGATGCACATGAATTAACACAGTCTAGAGATAGTAGTTTGGCATGTTCAATTAAGGCATCACTTAAAACGAGAATGGATGCTTCAAAGAAATTTGTTTTAATAGTTGGAGAGCATACAAATACTGTAACAAAAGGAGGTTGTCAGTTTTGTGATAGTTATAATCACTATATAGGATATTGTGCGAAAGGAAAAACTGTTGATACAAGAAGTTTTATTAAATATGAATGTGACAAAGCATATGAGGCAGGAATAAAAATAATTGTGCTTTATAAGGATGTCAAAGTGAATAGAGAAAAATGCCCTGCTGTAATTAGATATACAGGTGAGCATATTCCAATGATATATAAGGGAATTGATGGTAAAAGATATTGGGACTACGATGCTGTAAAAAAAGCATTAGAAGTATAAAAGTAGATGCTATGACAGAGGAGGAGATAGTATGCTAAAAAGAATTAATTTAAATATTAAGTTATTTAAAAACTATTTAAAGGCATCGTGTGGGGGCGTTTTTGGAATTGCGGCTGCTGGACTTTTGTTTTTAGACAAAAATGACTTGGGAATTGATACAACCTGTAAAGAAATAGGGGCATTAGTAGCATTATTAGCAGTAGCATTTGTTTGTGCGGTAATTGGTGTTTTTGCGTATACCACGGTAGATAGCATAAAAGATAAGTTGACACTAAGATATGGGGACTTATGGAAGATTGCTTTCTCGAGTAAAGGGAATAAAAAGATAATAGTTGTTAATGTTAATACAACCTTTGATACGATTGTTGATGAGAATCTTTCTCTCATAGATAAGCCGTTGGTAAGTCCAATCACAATACATGGACAGTGGATTAAACAGATGAATAAGAGAAATGTTTCTATTGCAGATATTGATGAAGGAATAGAAAACAGTTTGAGAGTGCAAAAGGTTGAACCAATAAAAATAATAGACCGTAGTAATAAAGAACGAGGAAAATTAAAGTGTTATACAAGAGGGACTATTGCATGTTATGAGTATGAAAACACAGTTTTCTATTTGTTGGCATTGTCAGAATTTGACGAGAATAATAATGCTCGAAACTCCAAGGAAGAATTAGTACAAACAATTACTAAACTCATAGACTTTTATGACAAGCATGGTAACGGACTTGATATTTATGTTCCTTTGATGGGCACAGGACAATCTAGAACGGGACTAAGTAAAGAGGAGTCATTGGAGGTTACTTCTTCATTATTTAGGTTATACAAAGAGAAAATTCATGGATGCGCTAACATAATAGTATATTCGAAAGATAGGGATAAGGTTTCATTAGGAGGATAAATTATGGGGCATAAATGTTTTGTAAGCTTCAAAAAAGAAGACCTTGATTATAAAAATGAATTAGTAGAATTGTTTGAAAAAGAAGATATTATAGATAAAACATTAGATAGAGAGATACAAAGCGAAGATGGTGATTATATCATGCAAGTAATTAGAGCGGACTATCTTAAAGATTCAACAGTAACCATATGTTTAATTGGTACGCATTCATCAGAGAACGAAGGTTATGATTATTGGGGAAGACATAAAAATTATTTTATTATCCGTGAGTTGCAAGCGTCTCTTTATAATGGAAAAAATAATACAAGAAACGGAGTTTTAGGAGTGGTTACTCCGGAGATGTATGATCGTGTTTATAAAGGAAATTATTCATGTTCTGCATGTGGTTATAGTCATAATTATGTAGATGTTGATGATAATACTGTTATACGAGAGTTTAGTCAAAATTATTACATAGAACCACATGAAGGATGCTCCTGGACTGAAGAGCAGAGGTATTGCATTTTGGTCAAATGGGATGATTTTATAAAAAATCCGGAAAAATATGTAAATCAAGCATACAGTAAACGTACTGATCCTATAGCAAAAAAGGTAATAGTGAGGGCGAAAAGGTAGTGTATAGGGCATTTGATTTAAGAATAACAAAAGAGGAGTTAGAAACTGTTATAGAAAACAATTCAACAGAACGATTGAGACTTTGGAAAAATTTGGGATGGCAAAGTAAACAAGAGTTTGATTATGAGTATAAGGAACTACTCAAAGATTATCTTAACAATGGTGTTTTGAACGGGACGGAATTAATTGAAAAAGTATTTAAAAAGAGTAATTATGACATATTTCTATCGTATTCACATAATGACGAAGATTTGGTTTATACCATTGCCGGTATGTTAATGGATCAGTTTGAATTGAAGGTCTTTGTTGATGTATTTTATTGGGGAAGTGCAGATGACTTGCTTAAAGAAATTGATGACTTAAAGTGCAGGCATGTTAATGGGACATATAATTATGAAAAAAGAAACTTAACAACCAGTCACGTACATGCTATGTTAACGGCAGCAATAATGCAATTAATGGATTTGTCAGAAGTGGTGATGTTTGTTAACACGGAGCATTCGGTTCCTGTATTAGAAACTACATTATCGGGAAAAAAGGAATATACTTTTTCGCCGTGGATTTATGAAGAAATCTTATTAACAAATTTATTAAGAGAAAAAGAGTGGTTCATACATAGATTGACATATGCTAATGAATGTTATAGGTACGAAGAAAAAGATTTTGAAATTGCATATGAACTTCCAAAAAACAATATGATTGACTTGAATGTGCAAATTTTAAAAGAATGGACAAGAATTAATTGGCGTTTAAATAAATGCAAAAATCAGAAGTTGTGCACGGTAGAGGATTTGGAAGTTTTGAAATATGAAAAAAATCATCCGTTAAATATTTTATATAAGATAGTTGAAGAAAAACTGGGTTTGTGTTTTGGATTATAGCATGTGAATTATGATAATTTATACTATATTAAGTGTTGTATAATAAGGAGAATGCAAGTATGTTCCCAACAATCAACCTCAAAGAAACTGGAATCAATCTCCACCGAATTATGGACAATCGTGGGATTACTCCGAGAGACATAAAAGAATTCTTAAATCTTGGAAGTGTACAAAGTGTTTATAACTGGTGCAATGGGCTCAATATGCCTACAATTGATAATCTGTATGCACTGAGCCAATTTCTTCAGGTAACAATCGATGAAATCATATGCGGTAATAGAGAAGCAATTATACCAGAGCCGATTGTTATCATGGCAAATTCAAGAACCAGAAGATTGTATGCTTACTATAAACAACTAAATAGAATGATGGCAGCGTGAATACAAACGAAAATGCGTGCCGCAGCTTTTCGTTTGTCAAGAATTAAAGCACAGCTGGAATGACAAATGCAGAATCCTCTTACAAAATGAAAGTATAACATTTTGTAGGAGGATATTTTTATGGAACGAAATACTTGTATGACATAATAGACATAAAAAAAGAAACGAGCTACCCGCTTGAGCCATAAGGCTGTACACGACAAAAAACCCATTTCTTGAGTTTATAATATGAGATTTAGCATAAATAGTCAAGAAGGAAAGCAGATAACACCGTTTATATTAGGAGTTGAGAAAAACAACTCAAGGAGAAAAAGTCATATGGATAAAAAAATAAATGAAATATCGGTAAAGGAACCAGACGAAGTTCTTATCAATGAAACTCCAATTAAAAACTTAATATATGTAATTCGTGGACAGCAGGTAATGTTAGACAGTGATTTGGCAATGCTGTATCAGGTGGAAACTAGAAATTTGAACAAGGCTATGAAACGTAATGTAGATAGATTTCCTGAAGATTTTTGTTTTCAATTAACAAGGGAAGAATATACAAACTTGATGTTCCAATTTGGAACATCAAGTTTACAAGAAAGTGAAAATACACATGGAGGTAGAAGAAAACTACCATATGTGTTTACAGAACAAGGAATATCGATGTTATCAGCAGTTCTACGAAGTGAAGTAGCTGTAAAAGTTAGCGTAAGGATTATGCGTACTTTTGTTGAAATGCGACGTTTTATGGCCAACAATTCGCTTGTGTTAAGCAGAATAAATGAACTTGAAGTCAAGCAGCTTTCCTATCAAAAAGAAACGGATGACAAATTTGAACAGGTCTTTCATTACATATCAGAACATGAAGAAGTAAGTCAGAAGATATTTTTTGAAGGACAGATTTATGACGCTTTCAGCCTGCTGACAGAATTGGTATCAAAAGCGGAAAAAGAAATTACACTAATCGATAATTACGTAGATGTCGAAACGCTTAATATCTTAGCAAAGAAACAAGAAAATGTGAAAGTGCAGATATATACAGTGAAAAGGACAAAGTTATCGCCGACGGATATTAACAACTTCAATCAGCAGTATCCGGCTTTGGATGTAGATTATACGGAGGAATTTCATGATAGATTCTTAATTATAGATGGAACCTTGGCATATCATGTTGGTGCATCTCTTAAGGATGCCGGGAAAAAGTGTTTTGCAATTAACAAGATAGAGGACAGGGCAAATATAAATAATATTTTGAAACGCATATTATAAGGGAATTTTATTGGACAGAAAATATGATATAATACATATAACACTTGTCTTGGGATAATTCGAAAGGAGAAAAGAGATGCTTCTATTAAAAATTTTATTCTTCCCCATTTACTTACCTTTTGCGATCTTATTTAAGATCTTGGAATTGATCGGATTGGTGTCACTAGGCAAGGACGTGTGGGATTGGTTTGATTAAAAGGAGGTAGGCTCAATGTTTGGATTTTTAAGAATCTTTTGGAATGGGTTTTTCAAAACCAGAAGACATGGATATACCTTGCGTGGCTTTTGGGGTGAGAAAAAACATTATAATAAAGACGGTATTCAGACCGGCTACTCGGTCAAGGGATTCTGGGGCGGATGGAAGCGCTATGACATGGATGGCAATCTGATTAGTTATACACTCCGTAATTTTTGGGGTGGATACGACACCTATGATGCGGATGGAAATCTGAAACGAAAATCTCGCAGAAATTTTTGGGGCGGATTTCATACATATACTCCCAATGGGGAAAAGGTGATAGAGTCCTACCGTTCCTTTTGGGGAGGCGTGGACCATTATGAGGTAGACCAGCCCGCGCAAAATACAGGAGTAGCTGACGAAACGTCGACGGCTACTGTGCGAACACAAAAAGAAGTGGCGCAACATACCACGCAAGTACATGCGACGCAGAGTTCACAAGTAACGCCACTACCTAGTGCAACACGAGATGCGATACCACAGACAAGTGATAGAGAATTGATACCGCAGGAGCCAGCGATATGCATAGAAAAATTTGAAGAAACTCATTTGCATGAGAGTAGTGAGGACTACAATGACCTGCTTCGGGAAATAGACAACACCGGCGCAGGAAAATACGAGCTTAAGGAATCTTCCAGGGAAACAAATTCTGTGAATTTGTTGGTATTTTCTTATGGAGAACACAAAGGATTCCCTGCGCGAGCTTATGTGAATGCGGATTCCATAGAGATCGAGCCGTTGATTAAAGGGGAGCGGATGTTTACATTTCATAAAGGAGAGATTGCTCGAGCGAATCGCAGGATGGTGGATAATCTGGATATGATGGATATAGAGGATGAGTTTTCTGCACTCAATGGTTCTGCTCTATTGCCTGAATTTGAAGAGTTGTTTCCTGAATACGAATACGGAACCAATGGTGTAACCAGAGCGCAATATGAATTAGAATGTGGACTGATTATTACTGAAAATAGTTGGTTGAAGCTCTGCGAGAAAAAATATAATCAATAAGAAATTAAACATAAGAGATGATACTAAGGCTGCAGCGAAAGCTGCGGCCTTTACTTATTTTGCAAAATGCTGATTCGAGGGAGTTTTATTGGACATAAAACAATATATGATTAACATATTCCCTAGTTGACAGGGGCGAGAATAGAAGATGAAAATTATGGCTTTGTTTGGAAATATTGAAGATTACGAGGAGGAAGAATGCGATGAGTGGTAGAGGATGCAGAGGATGTGATGATTCAGGTGGAGGATGCCTAGTGCTTGTACTATTGGCAATTTTTGCAATGCCATTGGTAGGACTGTACTTTTTGATTTTGGGCGAAGAGGACTCAAAGGTCTTAGGCCTGATCCTTCTAATTGTAGGTATCATTATTTGGGTTGCAGCAGGCGCTGCGGGATGAAAGTGTTAAAAGAACGTATTTACATAGTAAGTTGGGGAAGTAAGATTTAAGAATGCAGGAGGTAGCGATATGAGTAAAAAGAATGAAGGTTTAGGATTTATTGTGGCGATTATTGTAGTTGGATTCTTTGTGATTGTAGCTCTAATTATGAATGCAAGTACACCGAAATGTATTAAGGCAGGATGCGATAATGACCAGGCAAGTGGAAGTAGTTATTGCTATTTGCATAAGCTTTATTCCGGTAGCAGTTCGTATAAGTCAAAGTCTTCCGGTTACAGCAGTGGTTCTTCAAACAGCAATTCATCGAGTTCTAAGAGTAGCTCATCCTCTGGCACAAAGGCATACGGAACAAGTAGCTCAAGCAAAAAGAAATTTTCTTCAAGTTCCTACAGTTCTTATGATGAAGGATATGATGCAGTTTATGATGATGACGATTATGATTGGGATCGTTATTACAGTGATGATGATTATGCGGCTGGTGTGGATGATGCAATGGATGAGTTGGACTGGTAATGGGTGACTTGGAAAAATGTTTGGGACAAGTTACAGGATGGTACTTTGACGAATGAATATATCCACTGATTCACAGGGGATAGAATAGGAGATGAAAAATATGGCTTTGTTTGGAAAAATGTTCGATATGAATCGCGATGGCAAGGTGGACTTCGCCGAGAGCATGTTGGAGTTGGGTTTTCTGAATGAGATATTAAAAGAGGAAGAGCGAAGAAAACGCGTTGCCGAGGAATGTGAAGAAGATGACGAAAGCATTGACGAGTACATTGGCAATGAATACGAGTATTACGATAGCATAGACGAGTATGCTGAGGATGACTTTGACCACGATGAGTGGTAGAAGATTTGGAGGATAACAACATGAATTACATAATCGTTGACTTTGAAATGAATCCCATTGCAAGTGAGTACAAAGAAGAAAAACAGATTTGCCGCCTCGAGATTATTGAAATCGGAGCAGTTATTATGGATGAAAGCTTTATGGTTCTGGGAGAATTCAAGACATTAGTAAAGCCACAGTACAATGAGTGTATTTATAAGAAGTATGAAACGCTGACCGGAATCAGCACACAGATGGTCTGTGGCGCGCCAACTTTTACTACAGCATATGAGATGTTTGTAAACTGGTGTGAATCCTATGGAAGTGAATATGAAGTTTATGCCTGGAGTGAGAACGATTATCATCAGCTGACAGCGGAGATGGAGCTTAAGCAGTATGCGAAAACTGATATGATGCGGCCCCTTGAAAAGTGGTATGACTTCCAGAAGGAGTACACAGACAAATTAGGGCTGGAGAGAATTATGTCTTTGGAAAAAGCTTTGCATTATGCCGGAATTGAATTTGAAGGACATATGCACGATGCTTTATGTGATGCCAAGAATACTGCAGAATTGTTTGCAATCGTTCGTAACGAAGAAAGATGCAATGTGGTGTTGAAGGCGGTGATGGACGTGTTGAAGCCGAAGCGTGTGAGTGGAACGCTTGGCGATATGTTCGACTTTGGTGCGCTAATGGCGCAGCTAGCGTAGGGGGAGAAAGGAATCCCGTTAGATGTATCAGTGCATTTGTAAATAACTGTTTGGAAAAAGAAAGGGAAAGGATATGAAGAAGGTAATAATTGTATTGTTGTCGATAGTGTATGTGTTTTTTAGGGCTATTGCTACGTTGACGAAAAAATATATGTAGGTTTGTTCCGATGGTATAGCGGAATGTTGTAATAAGCAATCCTTTATGGTAGTCTATTCATAGAAAAACTGCGTTATATCAATACAAAAGCCGAGGAGAAAGAAACCATGAATTTTGAAACCTTGATAGGTGATAGTATCTTTTTTATATACCTATTTACTGCAATTTCAGTCATTTCTTTTGAAAGATTTAGCACTAAAGAAATAATTTCAATTATATATATTTTTACATATGGGATTTCGTTTAACAGTCAGTTGGACAAAAAGATACTGTTGGTATGTATGATTTTCACATTATTTATTTATGAAGAATACCTTACCACTTCGGAAACTGAAAAAAAGGACTTCTTTTATCGAATCATATATAAAGTGATAGATTTCTTATACCTTTATGTGTGTCGGTACAAAATATTGATTGTATGTGTGGCGATAGGGCTCCGAAGTTATACATTTAATCGATTTGTGCAACGAGTTTTTCCTGAAAGTGTACATTTATTTGTAGCAGAACATGAGACTCTTGTTATGACAGTCCCATCTGCAGTTATGTTATGTTTGGCAGTTCATTGGATGCTTACTGATTATGTCCAGATGAATACCTTTAAATGGGTGTTTAGCAAAATTAAAAAATATCCGTATTATAAGTGCCCGTTTTCGGATCCGGAAAAGAAAGAGCAATTTTGTCGGAGGATGGAGTTAATCGCGGATATTGAGGACCGAACATTTTTTATGAGAACAAAAAGCTATCATTTTTGGTCATACGAAAATGCCAAAGCACTTTGGAAAACAAAGAAAAAGAATATAGTAGTGAGTCGACAGCCTGACAATAGTAATAGACTTAAATGCTTATTTGCCACCTTCAAACGAAGTGTACAGCGGATTTGGCACGCCTTACCGAATGGTTTGAACCAGAGATGTAAGGGCGCGTGTCGTGTTCTAAACTTTATGGAGTGGTTTTTCAGGAGCACGAAAAATATCGTAAAAAGACTAATTTGCACTTTCAAATTAATAGTGAATAATGTCATTTATGTATGGGTTTATTTATATTCTAGATGCAAGATAATAGGGAAAAAGGTGTTTAGGTATCTATCTCGAGGACACTCTACGATAGAAATGCAAACGATTCGTATTCTTTTTTATAAAAGAGGACTTTTGCTTGGAAATCCTATTGTAAGAAACGAGAAAAAGAGAATTCGGATATGTAAGAGTGTATACAAGATTCGGTGTATGATTGAACGAAAAATTTTTGAAGTAATTTATTCGGGGATGGTATTTAAAAGCCTTAAGCACTATTTGGGAATTAACCAAATTACTAATTTGGATTACTTTAGATATTATATTGTATATTTATACTTGCATGTAGTTCAGACCAATGTAAACGGGAAAAAATATCGGCCTGCAAGCGAGTATTTCGAAGAGGCAGATGTAAGCGAATGGTCAATGGAGAAAATTTTTGTGGCCGGTTTGGGATTGTGTTCAAGAGCAATCACGCCCCAAAGGATTCAGAGGTATGATTCCATTGTGAAAAAGTATAATCTCAGTATTGATGAAATCTACAGACTTTGCGATTGGGATAAATGAAAATGAATCGTGCTTGAGGAAAATATGTCATTTGATCGTAAAGAAATATAAGTAGGAAAACGGGGTGCTCATTTTGAGTTGATACATGTAAAGCTGTGGCGCAAGCTGCGGCTTTGCTTGTATATGCAGATCGATATTCTGAATTTCTGTGTGATGCGTTTTATAGAGAAATGTTCATGCTTATATGATGTAAATGGTTGTAAAATTTACTATAAAGTAGCACTAACACGAAAAAGAATGTAAAAATATTAATAAGTATGGGTTTTTATGAAATAAAACAGTAATATATAAATGTAACTATTAATCTTGTCAGTGGATGTCGAAAATAAAACATCGAATTGGCGGATAACGTAACCAAATAATAAGGGTACTAATCTACAACACAATTAAGGAGGATGTTATGTTACGGAGAGTTTGGAATTCAATTAAGGATAATGTTGCTGCATATATTACAGTTATTACGGCAATATTGACAGTTGTCTATGCCTTATTAAAACTATGCGTATATGTATATTGGAAGGGGTATTTTACGCGATTAAGCATTGATGTTGGCGTAATGAATATGGATTTTGACAAAACAATATTTGCAGTTGTGTTTGTTGCAATCGTGCTATTCGTGGTTTTTTTCTTCTTGTCATGGGTCAAAGCCATCTTAACTGATATTAAGAACAAAGTCAGAAATCGGGGCGTTAAGGGGATTGGAAACTGGTTTTACATAATTAAGATGTTTGGATTGGGCCTATTTATGAGTCTGGGGATTCTGTCCCTTATAAACATTCCGTTAATACTTTTATGTAAAACAGGGAATGGAGTGTATGGTGAAATAAATAATACTTTGTTATTAATTGCGGTACTCTATGCTTTGGAAATGTTATTCGTGTTATTTCAAATGGTAGAAGTGGGACAGTCTGAAGAGAGTGAGAATGTTACAGAACGAAAAATTGCTATGTTCGTAATAAAGACGTTGGTGTATATATTGATAGTGTTAGCAACTATATATTACGCAGGAGGACAGGCAATAGAGCAGAAGAAAAGCGTTCAGTTGGTAGAAAAAGAACAATATATGATTTCGTATTGCAGTGGAGATTATTTTGTCTTACATAAGGTGAAATATGAGGAAAACAGAGTTGTTATATACAAAAACGAGCAGAAAATAGTTGGGATTGAAAACTGTGAGTATATTATTAGAAGTATAGATGAAGTTGATTTTGAATAATAAATATAATTGCTATTATTCGACAAATAGAATAAAATTATCTTATCTAAAACTCGAGGTGCCAACCGCATATAACAGTACAAAAAAGAAGACGGGTAAAACTTTGATAGAGGGCTATACAAATAGAAACAACCAGACAAACAAAGGATGTTTGAATAAGCCCGGCAATCATTATAATCAGATGGCATATCTGTTACATTGCAACGAATGTGGATTTGAAACCAAAAACTTATGAAAAGGAGCGAAATAATGGATAATGATCAACTTGCATTAAAAGAAAGCATGGCAGTAAATCTTTCGCAATTAAAACTATATCCGGCACCATTAACGGAAGAAGAGAAAAAACTTGTAGAATATACCAAGTTGCCATTATCTAGAGTAACAGCAATGGGAACAGCATTTGAACCAATTGTATCGGCAGTGCAGAATGCTATGGGGAATGGAGCAACAGGAATTTACAAAGTTACTATTCCAAGTGGAACACACTTGGCACAGCTGAAAAATGGAACAGGAAATATTGGTACAGTGCTTAGTAATAGCAGTAATCAAATTGCAGGACAAGCAATGTTGAATCCGTTGATGTGTGACCCAACGATGATGTTTATGGCGGCTACACTTGCTAATATAGATAAGAAACTTGATAGTATTTTGGAAGTACAACAGGAGATGTTTGATTATATCAAACAGAAAGACAAAGCAGAGATTAGAGGTGATCTTACTTTCCTGTCGGATATCCTTGAGAATTACAAGTACAATTGGAATAATGATAAGTATAAAGCGAGCAATCACATAAAAGTATTAGATATAAAGCAGGCTGCTGAACATAAGATAAACCTTTATAGAATACTCATCCGAGATAAGGCAGCGAAACGAAATCTATTACATAGTGATCAGGATGTGAAAAAGCAGCTATCAGCAATTACAGATGATTTTAAGGAATATCAACTTTCGCTTTACTTGTATTCATATGCTGCATTTTTGGAAGTGATGTTGTTGGAGAACTATGAGGCTGCGTACTTAGAGGGAATCAGTAAAAGAATTGAAGAGTATTCTTTGAAATATCGTGAACTGTATACGGAAGTTTATGAATTGATTGAGGGGTATTCGCGATCATCAATTCAAACACACTTGTTAAAGGGCGTATCTAAAGTTAGTAAAGTTGCCGGAGAAATGATAGAGAAAGTTCCAGTAATTAGTAAGGGACAACTAGATGAAACCTTGATTGAGGCAAGTGGAAGATTAGAAGATATCAAATCAAGACGAACAGAAAAAACCATGGAAGAATTTGTTGATAGACAGTATAGTTATGTACGTCCGTTTATTGATAATATAAATATGCTCCGCGTAGTTTATAATTCTGATTTGGCAATTGCATTTGATAAAGAGAATTTGTATATAGGTCAGGAATAATTCTTGTAATGTAGTTTGCTTACAGTAATGAGGAGGAATGTGCAATGATCAATCTCGGAAAACTAAAAGAGATAAAAGACTTACGAAAGGTATGGCCACATGAAGCATTAGATTTTACACCTTGGCTTGCAGAAGAGGATAATCTTGCTTTGCTTGCAGATGCGGTAGGGCTTGAAATTACCCTCGACGAAACTGAGTCATCGGTTGGTGATTTCAATGTAGATATCTTTGCTACAGAAACCGGAACGGACAGAAAAATTATCATCGAAAATCAGTTGGAAGACACGAATCATGATCACTTGGGTAAGTTGATTACATATGCTTCTGGAAAATCAGCTGAAATTGTCATTTGGGTAGTAAAAAGGGCACGTGAAGAACACCGTGCAGCTGTTGAGTGGCTTAATAACCATACTGATGAAAATGTGGCTTTTTTCCTGGTGGAGATTAAACTATATCAGATAGGTAATTCGGAAATGGCAGTAAAATTTGAGGTGGTAGAAAAACCAAATGACTGGACAAAAGAGATTAAGAAAAACACAAGCAATTCTCCAATATTACAAGCAAGATATGACTATTGGTTAGCATTTAATGATTATGCGTTCAATAATTCAACATTTTCAAAGGCATTTAATAAGCGAAAAGCAAGCACAGATCACTGGATGACATTTGGTGTAGGCTCTTCGGCTTGTTGCATTAGTATATCGCAGATAAGAAAGTATAGCCATGTTATTGTAGAGTGGTATATTTCTGATGATAAAGAGTTGTACCATAAGTTCTATTCGAACAAGGATGCAATTGAAAGTGAAATGGGTGTACAACTTGAATGGAACGAGTTGCCGGAGAAAAAGGCAAGCCGCATTCTAGTATACAAAGATGTCGATTTTGATAACAAGGATAGTTGGGAAGAGCAGTTTGAATGGATGATGTTGATGGCTTTAAAAATGAAAAAAACATTTAAGAAGTATTTGTGATTTTTAATCGAGAATCTATATAAAGGCTAAAGTAGACAGAGTAGAAACTAATTATTGATAGAGACAACTTTGCTGGCTTGTCGTGACCATCGGACGTTAATTACTGGACTCAATTTAGTGATTGGCGTCCTTTCTATCATATTCTTTTTTGAACACACGGAATGTAGAAATGGCGAGGCATAAGCTAAAAAAATATTTTGACTTTATAAAAAAATACGTTTATACTATGCGAAGGAGGATATGATGATGGTGACAATTTCAGAGCAAATCAAAGTGTTATGTATTAGAAGCAATATTAGTGTTGCTGAGTTGGCAAGAAGACTAGGGAAATCACCACAGAGTTTCAACTCAAAATTAAAGAGAGAAAGCTTTACGATGAAGGACTTGGAGGAGATTGCCATAGCAACTGGAACAGAATTTAAAAGAAATTATGTTTTGCCGAATGGAGAGAAAATTTAATGAGTGACGTTAAAGAATTTAGATTAGGAGAATTATTTTGTGGACCAGGAGGTTTGGCATTAGGAGCAATTACTGCGAGAATAAATAATCCTGAATATAAAATCGTACATAAATGGGCAAATGATTATGATGATAGCACTTGTGAGACATATCGGAGAAACATTTGTCCGGAAGATGAACAAAGCGTAATTTGCGGTGATGTAAGACAGTTAGATATTGATTCATTGGGTGAAATAGACGCATTTGCGTTTGGATTTCCTTGCAATGATTTTTCTGTGGTTGGAGAGCAAAAAGGGTTCGATGGAATTTTTGGACCATTATATTCATATGGAGTAAAAGTTTTAAGGAAGTACCGGCCTCTATGGTTTTTGGCTGAAAATGTTGGTGGACTTAAAAGCGCAAATGATGGCAAAGCTTTCGAAAAAATTAAAGGCGATTTAATTGAGGCTGGGTACAGAATTTATCCAAACCTGTACAAATTTGAAGAATATGGTGTGCCACAAGCGAGACACAGAATGATTATAGTAGGAATCAGAAATGATTTACCATACGAATTCAAGATACCTAGTACAAAACCATATAAGGATTGTGATGTTACTTGCAAAACGGCGATTGAAGTCCCGCCAATTCCTTCATATGCAGCAAACAATGAAGAAACAAAGCAATCGGCGGTTGTTGTAGAAAGATTAAGGCATATTAAACCGGGGCAGAATGCCTTTACGGCAAATCTTCCAAAGGAATTGCAACTCAATGTAAAAGGGGCAAAAATCAGCCAGATATACAAGAGGCTTGATCCAACAAAACCGGCATATACAGTTACAGGCTCTGGTGGTGGGGGAACACATATTTATCACTATGAAGAACCAAGAGCATTAACTAATAGAGAAAGAGCAAGATTGCAAACATTTCCAGATGATTATGTTTTTGAAGGTTCGAAAGAATCGGTAAGAAAACAAATTGGTATGGCAGTACCATCTAAGGGAGCAAGAATTATTTTTGAAGCGATTTTAAAAACATTCGCAGGCGAGGAATACGAATATATTGAAGCGAAGAGTGAAGAGTAGGTGTACATATGATAAATTATTGGTGGGTTACACGCCCGAAGAGAAAATTAAATTCGATTCCAGAAATATTAGCAGTTTTATCTACAGTTACATTAGATGCACAATGGCAAGGCAGTATGAATTTGCATCGAATGTTTGAAGATGGGCTAGAAGAGTCGGGTTTGAAACGAATCGGTGAAAGAAGAGATGCGAGAGGAAGTGGAGGTCGTACATATTATGCGTGGTTGGCTTCCCTAGGTCTTGTTTTTACTCAGGAGAGTACAAGTAAATGCTACTTGACTTTAGCTGGCGAAGCTATTATGCAAGGGAAATCCCCAGTGGAAGTATTAAAGAATCAGGTGCTGAAATATCAATTTCCATCACCGTTTTCTTTATCACCAGCAAGCTCTAAAGTTAGAGTGAATTCCAGATTTAAAATAAGACCTTTTCGTTTCTTGCTGAGATTATTAAACGATACAAGGTTAGGCTATTTGACCTGCGAAGAAATCGCAAAAATTGTCATGGTAGAAGCAGAGAACGAGAGTGATAAATGCTTTGACTACATACTAAATAGAATTTTGGAGTATAGAGACAAGGGAGATGCAATGTTAGAAGCCGATTTCTTTGAAAAATATGCTCCAAGCTCTGGAAAAGTAAATCCAGAGCATCCATATAGTCACTTATTAGATACTGCGAATACTATGGCGAATTGGCTTGACTATACGCAGCTGGTTTATAGAGAAGAGGGCGGTATTATTCGTTTGCTTGATGATAAGCGTGATGAAGTCGGGTTTATTATCAATACAAAACTACCGTTTATTGATAGACCGGAAGAACAAGAGTATTTTCAACGAAAATATGGTTTAGACCCATGGCATCAGAAAGATACGAGAAATTTGGCTAATACAAGGACTATTACTGCTCGGATGATAGACACACAAAAAATCAGACAAGCATTTATTGCATTATCTTTAAGGAAACCGGTTCGCTCTATTTCTACGCAAGTGGTGGATTATATTGTTGATGTAACAGGTGTTGATGGGAAACTGGTAGAAAACACATTAATAGAATGTTATCCAAATGGTGCGATTAGTGGGTTTATGACAGAGTATTTTGAAATGGCATTTAAAGGAACGGAAGAAGCAGTTGCATTTGAGGTTGCAACGACAGAACTGTTCAAGGATGTATTTGGATTCACTGCAATTCATTTAGGACAGACAGGGAGTAAATCTGCACCGGATGTTTTGCTGTTATCTGATTCAAAAGGATATCAGGCAATTATAGATAACAAGGCTTATAGTAGATATTCGATAACCGGAGATCACAGAAATAGGATGATTCATAATTATATAGGGAATGTGTCAAACTTTAGTAAGTTCACACAGCCTATAGGATTCTTTTCATACATTGCAGGTGGGTTTGCAAATCAAATAGACAAACAGATTCAAGGTATTGTGAGTGAGACAGGTGTTCACGGTTCTGCTATGACGGTATCGAACATGATTAAGTTGGTAGAGAGACAAAATACACAGCCACTCTCACACCAATCCATCAGAGAGATTTTTTCTGTGGACAGACAAATAGTTTTATCTGATATTTTATGGTAGAATTTAGGAAGATTAAGGATGATATTATGAACAAATATTCATTTTCGACTCAAACTGGAAAAGCATATTATTGTAATTCGATTCCGGGTTTTATACAAGACACATCTGATTCAATAATTGGACATCTTGTGAAGAGGGCATTTGATAATAATGACAAGCAAATAGATGCTTGGAATAATCAGATTTGCGAATTGCAGAAAAAGTTGGAAGAATGCGCCATGGAGGGCGATATTATTTTTGAATATGATATTGTTCGTCTGGGAAAAAGAATTGATGTTATCTTGCTAATTAAGCATATGGTGTTTTCACTTGAATTTAAAAATGGGAAAAATGTTTATACCGCGCAGGATGCACAACAGGCTGAAGATTATGCAATTGACATCAAAAATTTTCATAAGGAATCTGAGGATTTATATGTATGTCCTATTTTGATAGCAACAGATGCACCAAAATATAAAAAAGAACAATCTATCGACAGTTATCCTGATAAGCAGATATTTCTGCAACGTGAAAATATGGATACACTTGCGGATAAGTTGCGTCAAATAATTGATAAATATGGCGAAGATGAAGAGATTGATTTTAATAAATGGTTTAATTCTCCGTATCATCCAACGCCAACAATTATTGCGGCGGCAGTTGAAGCGTATACATCACATGACATCAGTGAAATTGCAAACTCCGAAGCAGGACAGGATGATATTGATAAGTGTGAGCAAAAGATAGAAGAAATAGTAGAATATGCACGCAAAAATCGGAGAAAATGTGTATGTTTTGTGACGGGTGTTCCAGGAGCTGGGAAGACGCTTGTGGGACTTGATGTTGTAGCTAAGAATCTTAAGAAAGAAATAGATAATCTTAGCGTTTATCTATCTGGAAATGGTCCCTTAGTGGAAGTTTTGCGTGAAGCACTGAAAAAGAGTGTTAAAGATAAAAATCAAAACAAGAAAGAAACAGAGGCGGCTATTAATGCTTTGATACAAAGTAGTTTTGCTTTCAAACGTGATAATGCGCAACTTAATACACCAACACCGGAACATATTATGATTTTTGATGAGGCTCAGAGAGTGTGGGATGTGCAGAAGATGACGAGCAAACATGAGAAAGATCCTGATATGTCGGTAAGTGAACCACACCTCTTGTTTAGAATTATGGATCGCCACGAGGACTGGGCAGTTATAATTTGTCTAGTAGGCCTGGGGCAAGATATATATGATGGAGAAGTCGGAATAAATGAATGGTTTAGAACAGGAATAGAAGATTTTAGGCAATGGGAGATGTATTTTTCTCCCGCAATTTTCACACAGGTTGAAGATAAAGACATCGATGTAGATATGATTAAATCTTGTGAAAGATGTCATGAGGTGATGGAGTTACATTTGAAAACATCTGTACGTTCATTTAGAGCAGACAAGCAGTGCCAGTTCGTTGATAGTTTGTTAGATAATGATCCCCAAAAAGCGAAAGAAGTATATTCATTAATTTCAGAGAAGTATCCAGTATATATAACAAGAGATATAAATAAAGCGAAAAAATGGGCAAGAAGTCAAGTGAGAGGATCACAACGATGCGGTGTATTGGCGTGTAGTAGTGCGCAAAGGCTTAAACCAGAAGGCGTTTATGTGCCAACGGATATTGATGTAAAGAACTGGTTCTTGGCGCCGAGTGATGATTTGCGTTCGTCTAACATGATGGAAGTGGTTGCTAGTGAATTTAAGGTGCAAGGTCTGGAAATTGACTGGGCTGTTGTTTGCTGGGATGCTGATTTGAGAAGAAAAAATCAGCGTGAATGGGACCACTATAGTTTTAGAGGAACGAGGTGGAATAAGCGTAATAAGTTAGAACAAAAAAGATATTTGGTTAATTCGTACAGGGTTCTATTAACTAGAGCACGTCAAGGAATGGTTATTTTTGTACCGCACGGAGTAGATGAAGAGGAAGATGTAACCAGGAATCATCAATTCTATGATGAGATATATGATTATCTGGCGTTATGCGGAATAAAGGACCTCGAATGAGTATTGAGAGATGCAGCTGATATATGAACTATCAAAATCATAGGTTGGCTGCATTTATTTATGTTATGATATCGGAAAACAGGAGGTGGCAATGTTGACAATTACAGATAAACAGTTTGAAGATGCTTTTACGGCGGCCGGTGGATGGTTTATTTTAACACAGTTTGAGAAAATACATAACTGGACTGGAAATAAGTCTGATTTAGTTGATGAATTGTTCAAAGAGGGATTTGATGCAAAAAGAACTGGGACGAATACAAGAGTATCAAGTGTTATTAGAATTATTGATAGCAATCGCGGTAAAGAAGCCCTTATCAAGATAAGAGATTCTAAGATGATTAATAAAGCGCATTCTGATGCAGAAGAAAAGGCGAATGAACTAATCCAAACGTATTATTCTAATTAGTAGTGAATGGTGGAGGAGAGATAAAGCAGTATGAAAACGCTTAAGGTAGTAGCTGCTATTATAAAGAAGATAAATGAAAAAGGTGAAATGTTTATTTTTGCAACCCAAAGAGGTTCTGGCGATTTTGGAGGCGGATGGGAATTTCCGGGTGGAAAGATTGAAGAAGGTGAAACGCCACAAGAGGCTCTTGCACGAGAGATAAAGGAAGAGCTTGAAACGGAAATTATTGTAGGAGAATTGATTGATACGATAGAATATGATTATCAGACATTCCATCTTTCAATGGATTGTTTCTGGGCAGAAATTGTTTCAGGTGATTTGATACTTATGGAACATGTTGCGGCTAAGTGGTTGAAGAAAGATGAGTTGGATTCGGTGGAGTGGTTGCCAGCGGACATGGCTCTAATTGAAATAATAAGAAGCAAGATATGAATAATCAATAATTCATAATTCTAGGATAATTGGAACGTAGAAAAGAAAACAGGTGAAGGAAAATACAATGGATAAATTATTTTTTGAGGAAGCGTATAGAAAATTGAAAGGAAGTGTTTATTTAGATAAAACCGTTCCCTTTTTACGAACACGTATTGTTGAATTTGAGAATGAAAATTTTGAATCTAATATGGAGGAGTTATATCAAGCTATTAATAGTGATGTAAATTGGGAGTTGATTGAGAAAAAGATAATTGAGTCAATTCAAGTGTTAACTTTTCCAAAGGAAGTAAAGACAATTAGTGAAAACGAAGAAGCAATTGTAATCTCAAATGTAAGCGCAGATAAGGTGCATGTAACAAAATATAATAACTTCTTAGACATGTGTGTAGAAGGGCATATTTTAGGTGTTTTATGGATTCTTTTAGTAGGGTACAGATTAGATGATGCTTTGATGAGAAGTTGCTATGGCAATCGACTAAGTGATAATTTAGTATTTGAAAATGAGAAAACCACAGCCTCTCCGAATCTGTTTAAACCATATTTTCAGCAGTATGAAAGCTGGAGAAATTTGGGATTAAAGAAAGCGGAGGAATGTGTCAATAGCAGGAACAAAAGTGTTATTATCACTATGCTTGATTTGACAAGATATTATTACAATGTTCATCTGACGGAATGTGATTTTGAAAGCATGACTGCACAATATATCAGCACTGATAATAGATGTGCAAAAAAGATTAATTTATTAATGTATAAAATTTTAAGAGAATATTCGATTCGCTTGGGAAAAAATGAAGGATGCTTGTTGCCGATTGGTTTTTTACCAGCGAATATACTTGCTAATTATTATCTAATGAATCTTGATAGTAAAATGCAGAAGTGTGGTCAGACAGTTTATTATGGAAGATATGTTGATGATATTATTTTAGTGACAGAAGTAGAAGATTCAGACTTTCTTCGCAATGAAATTTACCAAAAAGGAAATGGAATTGTGAGTGAATATATGCTCAGTATTTTGAGAAAGAATGGTATCATAGATGAACTCGAGGATGATGAATATTTTTTGAGCGGATATTCTGAGATGAAGTTTCAAAAAAAGAAATTTCGGTTTTTCTATATTGACCAGACTGGATGCAATACAATTATTGAAAAGATCCGAAAAGATATCTCAAACAATACAAGCGAATTTAATTATTTGCCGGAAGACATTGACGGCGGTTTTAGTGGAGATATTTTAAAAATTGAAAGGGAGGATACGGTAAATAAGCTGAGGGCAATAAATAATACCAGCATTGATAAATATGTGTTATCAAAAACTGTGGGCAAAAATTTGTTGCTTTCTAAATTCGCCGAAAAGAAAACAATTGATAATTTTATTAAAAATGTAGGACAGTTATTGAATCATAAGGAAATAATTAATAACTATACTTTATGGGAAAGCATTTTGAACTATTACATATTAAACAGCCGTTGGGATGAAGTGGTAAAATTTTCTGCACTCATTGTTTCTGCGCTGGATAATATGGAAGAAGATGAGTGTAAAAAGAGTGAGCCATATGAGTATCTTTGCGATCAACGAATTATAACAGTAGGAGATTCATTAGTTCTCTTTTATTATTCTTGCCTTTTAAGAGCAACAGCGATTGTTTGGGGTGATGAAATAAGAAGTATGTTAAGTGATGTGGAACATATTTTTGTAGGATTTAATCGGTATTCCAAATATAATGCATTATTTGATTGTGAGAGTATAAGGAAGAAAAGAAAACAATTTTGTGCAGCAAGGATGATAAATAAAAATTTGCTACCAGTTTCAATAGAGGAATGCATGTCTGCATTCTCGCCATCAGATAATTCACCTGTAAAAAGATTGTTTTCTTTAGATGAGTATATAGAACTTCTTGGAAAGAAAATAAGGTATAGAAAGCAAAATATTAGATTTGCACCATATATACGTTCACCTTTTGAAATATTATATACTGAATTGTTAAAACAAATAAGAGATCAAAAAGAGCACTTACATACAGACAAAGAATGCATAAAGTTTGTGTGCCAAGAATATGCAAAAAATTTTAACAATCCTTCAGGTAGATATCTTGCAAAGTATATACAAGGAGATCATTTTGATTCGATCGAAAGATTTTGCGTGAATATACAGTCTAAAGAGAAGAAAAAATTACGAATTGCTGTAGCCAATGTTAAAATGAATGAGGTAGACATAGAAAATATTTTAAAGGGAACGAAACGTTCTGTTTCGGAACGTTGTAATGAAATTAGCAGAATTATTAATGAGGCGGTTAGGTTTCGGACAGATATACTAATATTTCCAGAAGCGTATATTCCAATAAGTTATTTGCCAGTGATACAAACCAAAGTTGCAAAACACAATATGGTTATTATTGGTGGAGTTGAGCATGTAAAATCGGGGAATCTCGTTTATAATCTTACAACGACAATTTTACCAATAGTAAATAAGTTTATGTCTTACGCAATACCTTTTTTTCATTCTAAAGTATTCTTTTCCCCACACGAGAAAGAGGTTATTAATAAGTACTCGTGTAGACCAGTAGAAGGAAAAGGACATACATTATTTAAGTGGAGAAATATAGATTTTGTTACTTATTGTTGTTATGAATTGACATCTATTTCTTTGAGAAGTCTTTTTCAAGGTTATGTAGATATAATTTTTGGTGTGGAATGGAATAGTGATACTCATTATTTTGGAAATATTATGGAGGCACTTAGTAGAGATATATATTGCTATTGCGTTCAGTCGAATATGTCGGTCTATGGAGATAGCAGAATAATTCAACCTACAAAAAAAGATTTTATGGATATTGCCAAGGTAAAAGGTGGTATTAATGGACTAATAATTGTTGGAGAGGTTGATATTGATGAACTAAGGGCACGGCAGAGAGGAATAAAAGCGGAAGGGATTTATAAACCAGTTCCGGCTGGTTGGGAGCCGAAACGATAGCAGAAAACAATAATAAATTAACTTCTGGTCACGATGACCAAAAGTGACTAATGACCAAGAATCGGGTTTTAGGGGATACCCTAAAGTGAACAGCCTGGCTGGTCAGCGGTGTTGTTGCCTAAGATTCGTGCAACGTTAGGCGTATCCTGTTACTTTCGCCAAATAGTGGCGATGCCTATTTCGACGTCGGAAGGCACTGATTTCCAGATATAAGTCTGGAGGTCGGTGCCTTTTGTTATGACTTCCATGTACGGCTATCAGTCTTTGCAATCAATTCATGAGAGAAATTTGCTTCAGTTTTTGCCGTCAGAAATTTTTGACTCCATGTATATAGTGAAAAGAAAAGTTTTGAAAAAATGTGAGATTTACAAGAAGCAGAGAGGAGGTAATAGGATGCAGTCAAAGGAAGTAATGAAAAAGTTAGCGGACAACTATGAAACACTAGTATTTGTTAGTAAGTGTTATCCCAGTTCGATGTCGCGATTAGAAAATCTGTTAATGTCGGAGGGAGTATCAGAAACTTCTGCCCGTAGAAAAATCGCGAATTTGGAGACAGAGGCAGGATGTCTGGTGGTGGAAAGATGTGGAAGCCTGAAACTGAATCAGGAATTGATTTTGCAAATGTTTTTACAAATACAAACGGAGCTTAATCTTCCAAATCGTTTGGCAGAGGAACAGGAGCAACAGTTAGCTACGTGGAAACGCAAGATTGCCTCGTTTTTGAATCGCAGCACCCTATTTTTGAAAACGTTCCATCATACTATGGTGTTTCGTGTCGGAAAGTAGTATACTTACAACAATGATTGTATAACGAATTTGAAATGGAGCCATACAATCTATGAAACTGATGCAACCCCTCACCCTCCCACGCCTCATCCTCCGCCCTTGGTGCGAAGCGGATGCGGCAGATTTATACAGATACGCCAGCGACCCTGATGTGGGATATCCTGCAGGTTGGCCGGTACATAGCAGTATAGGGCATATTAATTTGCTTACGAGACAAAGATGGGATGCGTTGCAAT
This sequence comes from uncultured Acetatifactor sp., assembly GCA_904501885.1. Lineage (GTDB taxonomy): Bacteria > Bacillota > Clostridia > Lachnospirales > Lachnospiraceae > Acetatifactor. The sequence continues at coordinate 55,376 of CAJGCP010000005.1, forward strand.
CAAGCGGCTGATTGCAGAGAGTTATGATTTGGTGGGGAAGTAGGCTTATTTCCAAACTTCATAATACAACTCAAAATTATCTGTAGTACGTTTCCCATACTGCATATGTAATTTTTCAAAATCTCGGTCGAGACATTGGAGCAATTCTTTGTCCTCGGGCGAGATTTCTTTTTGTATATCTCGATGAAACTGTACAAAGACGTTTCGAACAACGTGATATAGCATCTCATTAATTTCAAAATATGGTAACAAAGGGTATGTAGCGCACACCACTGAACCATGAACGAATCCATGGCATTCCTTATAGAAAAATTCTAATGTATCCAGTGACTCGACCATTTCGTTATCGGAAAGTGATTGTAAGTGTTCAATTATTCCGTACAGAGAATATCTTCCCTGGGTGGTAATGTTGTATGCGTCTATATTGTCGAGCCACCCGTAGTGCAGATAATTTACTTTGCTTTTAGCCGAGGGTAATTTTCTGCGTTCATATAACTCAAGAAATGCGTCCGGATACTTTTGGCTACAACATGATTGCTCAATTTCAAATTGCCGAAACTGCTCATAAGATTCTAAAGCTTTAGGGTGTTTTATCATAATAAGTGACCGTATATATAGTTCAATCATACCACGACACAAGGGATAAGCGTCATTCAACAGATTGTTTTCCAACAGGAGTAGTATTGAAATGGCACTTCGCATAATAACCGGAAAATATGAGTAGGGATGTACGGTGGATTGAGCAAATACGCCAAAAAATCGATTGCATAAAGCAAACAACTCGTATGGAACAGGGAAATATAGAAACTCATCGCCGCAAATGATTTGACTTTTGTGAAAAAAGGCATTGGCGTGTTGGTGTAAGCGAACTTTTTCCAGCACTTCATTGATAACCTGGTTTTGGTATTCCGGATCTCTTTGATTATTGCGAATTTCTTCTTTGGTAAGGAAAATGGAGTGGTGCCTATGAACTCCAATGATCATTCGACAGATATCGTATTCGGGAGTCCAATTTACTCCGGTGACAAGTTGGGACTCATTAAGAGAAAACGGAAATATTTTTAGCAATTCCGGGCCAAGTTTTTTAATAACCTGGTTTTTTATTTTTATGAGGAAACTTCCATTGATTTTTGAGTGAAATATATTCTTGATGATGTCGTTGTTTAACATAGCAATTTCTCCGTGTGTGTGATATAAATAACACAAATTTAAGGAATAGAAAATAGGTGTTCTTATAATCGAGGATATACTCAGTCGAACTTATTTCAATTGTAGTAAGGTCTATATGCACTATATGTAAAGGGGGCATAAAATGATTAACATCATCTTCATCTGCCCTGATAGTAGAAGATGTTGAGTGCGGAAATGCAGTATCTATGGGATTTTACTAAACTATCTGTTCTTCTATTATCATAGAAGATTTGGTTTTACTGACTTTTCTTCATGGTGTCTTTTATTTAATTTTATTAATCACTGTCTTAACATCTTTTTTATCAAACACATGCTCATCTTCATACATGTAATTATCTTTAAAAGTGTATGTAGTTTCTGATAATTCTCCGTTCTTGCGCTCATACTTTACAACTACTTCGGTATCTAAGGAGCCTTCCCAAGTTCCATAGTAATTTGTGGTTTTACCGTTCCCGGCAGTGAGATGAATTTGCATAAGGAATAGATTATCACTTTCATTAAATAAGCAGGAGTAGTAGGCTCTGCTTCTTAACCCATCTTTCCGTTCGTTATAGTATGCAACATCGTAGGTGACACCTAAAAGAGTTCTTTCAGCGGTATCATCTGTATTTATAGCATCATCCTGGCTATTGTATTCACATCTCACAAAGCAGAAGCATAACATTAGCAACATACATACTATCATTAGTTTTCGCATAGCGTTCTCCTTACTATATTACAATAGAATTTACACTGTATGGTAGGGGCTAAACAATACGTATTTATAACGTCTTTACCATAACTCAACATTATTATACTCTGATTTTGAATCTTTTTAAATAGCTAATGTGACATAGTAGAACAAGAAAGGGCAATAAGGTGGGGTTATTCGGTTGATCACAAGCAATAAGTATATAACACGGAAAAATGTGATGTAACAAAACTGCAACATTTTATTGACCCACCAAATACTCAATGATAGAATAAATTTATACAAAAACAAGGGAGTCCGATATGAATATTTTATTGGGAAATCGTATTAAAACTTTGCGAATAGCTGCTAATTTCACACAGGAACAAATTGCTGAAGAAATCGGCATTAGCAGGCAAAAGTATGCTCGTATCGAAGCTGGCACAAATAATATCACATTAGAAGATTTGTCAAAAATAGCTAAAGTGCTGGATATGCAGGTGGGAGATATCACAAAAGTGTTGGATCAAACACCGGTGATAGAGTATAGGGCAAATTCTGAAAAAGCATCTACGAAGAGACTTTTTGAGATGGTTGATTTTTTCTATGCCAATAAACATTTGAACGAAAAACTATATCGGGATAAGAGCGAGTAAGGAGGCCATCATGCAGGAAAGTAGAAAGCGCGAGATTAGAAGACAAGCATATGCCCTCCGGGACAAATGCAAGGTCAGCCGTTATGGAATCATTGATTTGTTTCATGAGTGTGAGTGGTTGAACTATAAACTATTGAGATATCCTCTTGGTGAAAATGCAGATTTGGGCTTTGCGATAAAGAAGGATAAGGACATCATAATTTTCACAAACACCAGCAGTAGATTGTCAAGAGAGATATTTACACTGGCGCATGAAATAGGCCACGCAGTATTGCACATTGAAACATCAGAAATGTTTGTTGATGACTCCATTACAATCGTGGGACGAAGCACTGATGAAAAAGAGAAGGAGGCCAATTATTTTGCTTCCTGCCTGCTAATGCCGGAGGACGAGGTAAACAGGTTTCTGGATGTGGAGATAGCGGACTTTGCAAACCAAGGACTAACCGCAATGGACATAGCCAGGATAATGTCAGAGTTTAACGTAAGCTTTGAAATGGTATTAAACAGACTGGAAAACCTCGGGAAGATAAGCCTATACGAAAGAGCAAGGTTAGACAACGAGAGCAATCAGATGCGTGTAGGAAATCTGCTGCGGAGCGTGGGTGGCAATAGCCGACTAAACGAATCTACGGAGGAAATGGTGATTCCTCACGAGTATCTTGAATACGTGATTTCTAATTATAACCACAAAGCAATCCCCTTGGAAACATTGGAGAGGGCGTTGCAATGTTATCATCTGACCATTGAGGATATTAAAGATAAGTTGGTGGAGTGAGAAGAAGCGGGATGAGTAGGAATAGCTGTTTTTGATATTTTATTGAAAAAAATCACAAAAATGTATTGCTTTTTCGCGTGATTTTGAATATACTACAAGTAACAGAGTTGCCCGAAGTCATTTGGACATTGGGGACCAGGCTGAGTCTCGTGCTCAGCTTTTTTACATTAAGGAGTGATTTTATGGATTTGAAAAAGCCATTAACTTTCGAGGAACAGTTGGATAAATTGATTGCACATGGGATGGTTATTTCTAATCGAGAAACAGCCAAGGATATTCTTGAGAAGGTCAATTATTATCGATTCACAGGTTATGCATTACAGTTTAGGGAAAATCCTTCTGGTAGCGATTACATAGAGGGAACTACTTTTGATACTGTGTATCATCTTTATAGGGTTGATGAAATATTACGTGATACATTTCGTCGGTATATTGAAAAAGCAGAGGTGTATTATAGAACGCAGATAGCTTATGGATTTTCAAATGTGAAGTGTAAAGATGCCCCTTACAATCAGCATTACGATGAAAACAACTTTTATAATAAAAAAGGTTATCGAGAAGTAATGGAAACTTTTGACAGGGAACAAAATTATTATAAAGACAGTTTGATTGTAAAACATCACAAAACAAAATATTCCAGTAAAATGCCTTTGTGGGTTATCGTTGAATTGATGTCATTTTCTAATATGTCTAAGTTATACAGTTCTATGTATTATTCGGAAAAGGAAACCATAGCTGGTAATGTGGGAGTGAGTAAGGAAACGTTGGAGAATCATCTTCACTGCCTATCAGTATTACGAAATAAATGTGCACATGCGGCAAGAATGTATAATACGGATTTTAATCCTCCGGCAAGGTTTACAACAACCTTTTTAAGGAAACATCCGGAGATAAGGAATAATTCACTGTTCGCATATACACTAGTCTTGTTAAAGAGACTTCCAGATGAAGAGAGTAAGAAGTCTTTGGTGCAGGCAGTGGAAACAGCGATAGATGAGTACAGAAGTGATATTGATTTGAGTTTGATTGGTTTTCCCGAGAATTACTTAGAAATCATGAAAAATAATTTGTGAGAATTTAATATACAGTACAGCAATGAATCTTCCGGTGGATTGGAAAGCGCATTTGAGCGCATAAATGTAGCAGAACTTCATAAAATAGTAACGCAGACCTAACCAAGCTTTTTGGCTCAAACCGGTTAGGCTTTCGGCGAAGTGTTACGATAAGCACTTCGCCATTTTTTATGGTATAATATTCTGGAATACGATATTCAGTTTTTTGAGAAAACCACGCTTTCGATAGAGCGAAAACTATGCTATAATTTGCCTATACGACATATAAAAGAGAATTATAACAATACCCCGAAAACACCCGCAAAATACGGCATTTCCGGACAAAAAGGAGCAAACAATGACTATGATAAAAGTCCTCTTCATCTGCCACGGCAACATCTGTCGTTCCACCATGGCTCAGTCCATTCTGACCCACATGGTCAACCAACTTCATATATCCCATCTCTTCACCATTGCCTCGGCGGCAACCAGCAGAGAGGAGATTGGCAATCCGCCCCATTATGGCACGGCAAACAAACTTCGGCAGGAAGGCATCCAAGTGGTCCCTCATAGAGCAGTCCAAATGACGGCGGCAGACTACGATACCTACGACTACCTCATCGGTATGGACTCCGCCAACATCCGCAATATGCAACGGATTGCTGGAGGTGACCCGGAAGGAAAGATATACAAGCTCTTGCCATTTGCCGGCTCTGACAGAGATGTGGCAGACCCCTGGTACACCGGTGATTTTGATGCAACTTTCCGAGATGTGAAAGCAGGATGTGAAGGATTTCTTGCATTTTTGAAGGACAACCACATCATATGATATGACGAGAAATGAGACTGAAAAGGAGCAACTTTATATGACATCCATCCCTAACCTCCAAGCCGTCATCTTCGATATGGACGGAACCCTCTTAGATACCGAGAGAGTATATCAAAAATATTGGCTACAGGCCACCAAAGAGCTGGGCATTCCCATGACAAAAGAGCAGGCGCTTACCATGCGCAGTTTGGGCAAGCCCTTTGGAGAGGCCCAGATTAAGGAGTGGTTTGGCGAAGATACTGATGTAAACGCCATCCGTGAAAGGCGCAATGCTTTGATGGCCCCCTATTTTCAGGAGCACGGCATTCCTGTAAAACCCGGCGCATTAGAAACCCTGGCAGAATTAAAACGGCGCGGTCTAACCGTAGCGGTTGCCACTGCCACCAGACTGGAAGTTGCCGAGCCGGAGCTCAAGGAGGCAGGCATTTATCCCTACTTGGACAAGCTGGTCAGCGCCCACATGGTAGAGCGGGGCAAACCGGCACCGGATGTATATCTATACGCCTGTGAACAATTAGGCTTGCAGCCTGAGAACTGCATCGCCGTAGAAGATGCCCCCAATGGGGTGCTGTCTGCCTACAGGGCTGGCTGCAAGGTGGTGATGGTGCCGGATTTGACGGAGCCTGATGAGGAACTGTCCAAATGCCTCTACGCGTGCGTGCCCTCCTTGGCAGGCGTATTGTCTTTTGTATAAGTCCCTTAAACCATATTTTTTTATAAATAAAAAGTTCCTCCCAACCTTGCATTTTCCCACCCAGAGTGCTACTATATAAAAAGAATTGAAGCGGACTTCGTTGCGGGTCCGTTTTAAAATGAATAAAGACAAATCGCCACAGTGCATCCTATCTGTGAGCGGAAAGGAACCAAGATGAAATTTGATGATATTATTGCAAAAGTACAAGAGTGCGGCAAGAAGACCGTAGCTGTAGCCGCAGCGCAGGACTCCGCTGTGTTGGAAGCGGTGAGAGAAGCAAAGAAGAGAGGCATCGCAGATGCGATTCTGGTAGGCGACGAACCCAAGATTCGCGAAATTGCAGCATCCCTGGAGATGGACCTCACCGATTATGAAATCATCCATGAGCCTGACATGGCGCAGGCAGCATTGACTGCAGTGAAGCTGGCACACGACGGCAAAGTAGATATGTACATGAAGGGTTTGGTAGACACCAAGAACTTTTTAAAGAGCGTATTGGACAAGGAGGTTGGTTTGCGTACCGGCAATCCTCTTTCCCATGTGGCTGTGTTTGACATCCCCAGCATCGACCATTTGTTGTTCCTCACAGACGTGGCATTTATGACTTATCCCACTTTGGAGGACAAGGTAAACATCATCAACAACACGGTTCCCGTATGTAAAGCTTGTGGCGTGGACATGCCCAAAGTGGCGCCCCTGGCGGCAGTGGAAGTCGTAAATCCTAAGATGCCCGCAACGGTAGAGGCAGCAGAACTGATGAAAATGAACGAAGAAGGTCAGATCACAGACTGTATCGTTGACGGACCTCTTTCTTTGGACTTGGCCATCGATCCCGAAGCGGCACTTCACAAAGGCGCTACCGACAGAAAGATTCAGGGCGACGCAGATGTGCTTCTGTTCCCCGACATTCATGCGGGAAATCTGGTGTACAAGGCCATCGTTCACATGACTGATATGAAGAATGGTTGTATCCTCACCGGTACCAAGGTGCCCGTGATTTTGACCAGCCGTTCCGACAGTTTCGAGACCAAAGTAAATTCCATCGCTTTAGCAGCAGTGGTAGCAAGTAATCAATAAAACGGAGGAAAATTATATGTCCATCAAGAGTTTAATCATCAACCCCGGTTCCACCTCCACCAAAATCGGTGTATTTGAGGATGAAACCTTACTGTTTGAAGAATCCCTGCGTCACAGTGCAGACGTGATTGCGCAGTACGCAAGCATCGTAGACCAGAAGGATTTCCGTAAGCAGATCATCTTGGATTTGTTTGCAGAGAAAAATTTTGACATGAAGAGTCTGGATGTGATCGTAGGACGTGGCGGTATGTTGAAGCCCATCCCCGGCGGCACTTATGAGGTGACCGACGCATTGCTTGCAGACCTGAAAAAAGGTGTGCAGGGCCAGCATGCATCTAACTTGGGTGGTATCCTGGCAAGAGAACTTGCAGACACCATCGGCGTACCTGCATACATTGTAGACCCCGTAGTAGTAGACGAACTGGCACCCGTTGCCAGATATTCCGGTGTACCGGAGCTGCCCCGCGTAAGTATTTTCCATGCGCTGAATCAGAAGGCAGTGGCAAAGAGATATGCAAAAGAAATCGGCAAGCCTTATAGCGAACTTCGCCTCATCGTTGTTCACATGGGCGGCGGTGTTTCCGTAGGTGCTCACGAAGGTGGCAAGATTGTGGACGTCTTCAATGCATTGGACGGCGACGGTGCATTCTCTCCTGAGCGTGCAGGTGCAGTGCCCAGTGGTGCATTGATTAAAATGTGCTTCTCCGGCAAGTATACTGAGAAGGAAGTGTACAGCAAAATTGTGGGTAAGGGTGGTATCAACGCATACCTTGGCACCACAGATTTCCGTGGAGTAAGAAAAATGGCCGAAGAAGGTGACGAGAAGGCCGCAGCTGTTATGGAAGCATTTATGTACCAGATTTCCAAAGACATGGGTGCTATGGCTACCGTGTTGAAGGGTAAAGTGGACCAGATCATCGTGACAGGTGGTATCGCATACAATGACATCGTGATCGACGGCCTGAAAGAGCGTGCAGGATTCATCGCACCCTTCACCGTATATCCCGGCGAGGACGAACTCTTGGCTCTGACTCAGGGCGCCCTCCGTGTGATGAACGGCGAAGAAGAGGCTATGAAGTACGAATAACCTAATAGCAAAAAGCATAAAAATAAAAGCCCAACCGTCAATCGGTTGGGCTTTTCGCATATCTAGATTGATTTACAAAGTCATCATTCTTAAATCTCAAACTTAAAATACTTCTTCGCATTGTAGTAAGAAATATTCTTCACAATCTCTGACAGGATATCCATATCAGCGGGGAACTCGCCATTCTCCACCCAGTTACCGATCAGGTTGCAGAGGATGCGCCTGAAGTACTCATGTCTGGTGTAGGACAGGAAACTTCTGGAGTCGGTGAGCATGCCCACGAATCCGGACAGGTTACCAAGGTTTGCCAGGGAAATCATCTGATCCTGCATGCCGGTCTTGTGATCGTTGAACCACCATGCGCTACCCTGCTGAATCTTTGCCACAGCGGTGGAATCCTGGAAACATCCAAGAATGGTACCGATGGACTGATTGTCGTTAGGGTTCAGACTGTACAGAACAGTTCTGGGCAGTTCATCGGTGATGATCAACGCATTCAGGAAGTCTGCCATCTGTGCGCTGGGAGCGTAGTTATTGATGCAGTCATATCCGGTATCGGGACCAAGCTTTTCATACATCAAAGTGTTGTTGTCGCGCTTGCAGCCGTAGTGCAACTGCATTGCCCAATCCATCTTGTGATATTCCTTGCCCACAAAGAGCATGAATGCGGTCTTAAACTGCAATTCTTCTTCTTTAGTCACGGCGTTTCCGGCCAATCTCTTGGCGAAAATTGCTTCGATTTCTTCTGCCGTAGCAGGAGCGTACATTACATATTCTAAAGCGTGGTCGGAAACATTACATCCCATGGATGCAAAGAATTCCATACGCACCTGTAGTGCACCCTTCAAATCTTCAAAAGTCTTAATTTCTTCCTTGCCTGCAGCCGCAGCCAACTTCGCCAAATATTCCAAATATTCAGGCTTTTCGATGTTCATGGCCTTGTCAGGTCTCCATGCGGGAAGTACCTTCACTTCGAAGCTGTCGTCCTCAGCAATCTTTTTATGCCATTCCAAGGTATCGATGGGGTCATCGGTGGTGCAAATCAAGGTCACATTGCTGCGACGGATCAGGTTGCGCACGCTCATGGAAGGGTCTGCCAACTTCTTGTTGCATAGATTCCAAACTTCGTCTGCAGTCTTTGCACTGAGTACGCCGTGATAACCGAAGTATCTTTGCAATTCCAAATGGCTCCAGTGGAAGAGCGGGTTGCCGATGGCTTTGCCCAGGCACTCTGCCCATTTGCAGAATTTCTCATAATCGGAAGCGTCTCCGGTGATGTACTTCTCGTCTACACCGTTGGAACGCATAAAACGCCATTTATAGTGATCGCCGCCCAGCCAAACCTGGGTGATGTTTTCGAACTGTCTGTCCTCAGCGATTTCCTTCGGATTGATGTGGCAGTGGTAGTCCAGAATGGGAGTAACCTCTGCGTAATTATGATACAATTTCTTTGCGGTTTTGGTTTCCAGCAGGAAATCCTTGTCCATGAATGCTTTCATTCTCTATCCTCCATAATGTCGGTGGGGCCACGCCCTTTTTTATCATTGTACAACATATTTTGATTATAGTGGTAAGAAAGTTGTTTTTCAAGCATAATTTGCTTAGAAAGTGCTATTTTGCTTGAATTGTGTTATTGACGAAAGTCCCCCTAAAGGGTACAATTGTATTTGTATAAATTTGCATTTCCGAGAGCGGAAATGGGGCGCAGAAAATAGTCAAAAAGAAGACGGAATAAGTCGGAAGAGAAAAGGCGCCTGGCTTGTCGTTGGCAAGCGGAAGGGAGATAAAATGCGGGTTTTGAACAAAGAGATGACGGGCAAAAAGAATCGCCCCGTAAAAGTAGTACAGTTTGGAGAAGGAAATTTCCTTCGCGCGTTCGTAGATTACATGATCGACATTGCCAACGAGCAGGGCAAATTTGATGGTGACATCGTACTCATCAAGCCCATCGAGTTCGGCAATTTGGATAACTTCCATAAGCAGGATTGCCAGTATACAGTATCCCTTCGCGGTATCGTAGACGGCGAGGCAAAGATTTTGAACAGACAGGTGACCAGCGTGGCAGACGCTGTGGACGCTTACACCGAGTATGAGAAATACATGGGCCTGGCAGAAATCGACACTTTGAGATTCGTGGTTTCCAATACCACAGAGGCAGGTATTGTATTTGACGACAGCGATAAGTTTGAATTGAATCCCCCCAAGACTTTCCCCGGAAAGTTGACCAAGTTCTTGTATCACAGATTCGAGACCTTTGGTGGCGATATGGAAAAAGGCCTTGTGATGCTTCCCGTAGAGTTGATTGATGACAACGGTATCATGCTTAAAAAATGCGTAATGCAGTTGATTGATCTTTGGAATTTAGGCGATGCCTTCAAGAAGTGGGTGGATGAAGCTTGTATCTTTACTTCTACCTTGGTAGACCGTATCGTAACCGGTTATCCCAGAGACACGGAAGCACAGGAGTGGGAGGCATTCGGCTACGAGGACCGCATCATGGTAACCGGCGAGCCCTTCGCGCTTTGGGTCATCGAAAGTGCCAAGGACATCAGCAAGGAGTTCCCTCTTCCCGAGGCAGGACTTCCTGTGATTTTCACCGACAACCAGAAGCCCTATAAGCAGAGAAAAGTGCGTATCTTAAATGGTGCACACACCTCTTTTGTATTGGCTTCTTATCTGTGCGGCAACGATTTGGTAAAAGAGTCCATGGATGACGCAGATGTATGCAACTTTATGACCAAGACGATTTTTGACGAAGTGATTCCTACCCTGACCTTGCCCGAGGCGGAGTTGAAGGAATTTGCAAACGCAGTCATTACCCGCTTCAACAATCCTTATGTAAAGCATGCGCTGTTGTCCATCTCTTTGAACTCTGTTTCCAAGTGGAGAGCAAGATGTATGCCCAGTTTGCTTGGATATGTAGAGAAGTTTGGCAAATTGCCTGCCCACATGACCTTCTCTTTGGCAGCGTTGATGGCATTCTACACCGGCACGGAAATCCGCGACAAGGCGCTGATTGGCCATAGAGACGGACAGGAATACAACATCATGGACGATATGGCAGTGATGGAGTTCTTCCGTGACAATTGCGAAAAGGCAACTGCAGACTTTGTATCTGCATTCCTTGGAAATGTAGACTTCTTCGGTCAGAACCTGAACGAAGTGCCCGGTTTGACCCAGGCAGTGATTACTTATTTAGATGATATCAAAGCAAACGGCATGAGGACAGCATTATGCAAACTTTCTTAAAGATTAACGACAACGACAATGTCATCGTCGCATTACAGACTATCCCCGCAGGGGAGACAGTCACCGTAGATGTAGACGGAGTGGAACAAAAAATAACCGCAGCAGAGGAAATTCCTGCAGGACACAAGATGGCCATTGCGCCTATCCCTAAGGGAAGCGAGGTTATCAAGTACGGTTATCGCATCGGCAACGCCAAAGAGGACATCGGCGTGGGCAGTTGGATTCACACCCACAATGTAGGCACCGCATTGGGCGATTTATTGGAATACACCTACGAGCCTGTGGCAATCGAGGAAACCACCACCGAGGATGTGACCTTTATGGGCTTTAACCGTCCTGACGGCAAGGTGGGCGTGCGCAATGAGATTTGGGTGATCCCCACCGTTGGTTGTGTAAATAACGTGGCAACAGCCATTGCAAAACAGGCCAATGCTTTTGTAAAGGGTAGTGTCAGCGAGGTTATTGCATTTCCTCATCCTTATGGATGTTCCCAGATGGGAGATGACCAGGAATACACCCGTCAGATTTTGGCGGATTTGATTCAGCATCCCAATGCCGGCGGTGTGTTGGTGCTTGGACTGGGTTGTGAAAACAGTAACATTGATGTATTGAAATCCTACATCGGTGAATACGATGAGAATCGTGTGAAATTTTTGGTGGCACAGGAGTGCGAGGACGAAATCGCAGAATCTGTGGAACTCATCAAGGGACTGATTGACTATGCGGCAGGCTTCGAGAGAGAGCCCATCAGTGTCAGCAAGTTGATCATCGGTATGAAATGCGGCGGCAGTGACGGACTTTCCGGTATCACTGCGAACCCTCTGGTTGGACGTTTCTCCGACCTATTGATTTCCAAGGGCGGCACCACCATTCTCACGGAAGTACCCGAGATGTTTGGTGCAGAGACCATTCTCATGAACCGTTGTGCAGATGAGGCATTGTTTGACAAAACAGTGTGTCTGATCAATGACTTTAAGAATTATTTCAAGCGTCACGACCAGACCATTTACGAGAATCCTTCTCCCGGTAATAAAAAGGGAGGTATTTCCACTTTGGAAGATAAATCTTTGGGATGTACCCAGAAATCCGGTAGTGCGCCGGTGAAGGGCGTATTGCAGTACGGTGAGCAGGTAACCACACCCGGTCTTAACTTGCTTAGTGCACCCGGCAACGACCTGGTGGCTTCCACTGCATTGGCGGCAGCAGGTGCACATATCGTTCTGTTTACCACAGGACGCGGTACTCCTTTTGCTTCCCCCGTACCCACCATGAAGATTTCCACCAATTCCCGTCTGGCAGGCAAGAAATCCAACTGGATAGACTTCAATGCAGGTGTGTTGGTAGAGGGTGCTTCCATGGCGGAGGAGACGAAGAAATTTTTTGACTATGTGGTAGAAGTGGCTTCCGGCAAGCAGGTTTGCAGTGAGGCGGCAGGCTTCCACGACATGGCAATTTTCAAACAGGGTGTGACTCTGTAAATAACATCAGAAAGGTTTTAGAAAAATGAGTTTAAATTTAGGCATTAGAATGCACGATATTGACCAGCTTCCTACCTTTGAGGAGCGTATGGCGAAAATCCACGAAGGCGGTTTCAAATGCGGACATTTGGCACTGAGCAAAATGTTTTCCGACATCTCCACCGACAACGCGGCGCTGACCCCTGGTTTTGCTATGTATCTAAAGGATTTATTTGCAAAGTACGAGATTCAGCCGGCAGTTCTTGGTTGTTACATCAACCTGGCCACCCCCAATGAGGAGCAGCTGAAGAAGACAGTAGAGACTTTCAGAGCCCACATCCGTTTTGCAAAATGGCTTGGCATCGGCGTGGTAGGAACGGAGAGTTTTGCACCCAATGAATCCGGTGCGTTCTGCCCCGAGTGCCATACCCAGGAAGCATTGGACCTGTTCATCGAAAGACTTCGTCCTATTGTTGCATACGCAGAGCAGATGGGAGTAGTTGTGGCAATAGAGCCTGCACATTTGCACATTGTAAGTAATCCCAAGCGTGCAAGATATATGTTAGATACCATCAATTCCCCGAACCTTATGATTATTTTTGACCCCGTAAATATGATTAATATTCCTGATTTCGAAAATCGTCAGTTGATTTTTGATGAGGTAATGGAACTGCTTGGTCCCGATATCTGTATGATCCATTTCAAGGATGCCACCTTTGTGGATGGCCGTTGGAGTTGCCCTCCCGCAGGTTTCGGTGAAATGGATTATTTGCCCATCCTGAAATTCATCAAGGAGAAGAAACCTCACATCCATGTGACGCTGGAAAACACCACCCCTGAGAACAATCAGGCGGCGAAGAATTATATCTTGCAGAAATACGAAGAAGCGTAAGAACAATAGAGCCGAAGAAAGGTTTAAAACAAAGTGAAAGTAATAGACAAAATGTTTGGTACCCACAGCGAAAGAGAAGTGAAGCGCATTGTCCCCATCGTGGACAAGATTGAGGCGCTGCGTCCTGCTATGCAGGCACTTTCCGACGAGGCACTGAAGGCGAAAACAGCAGAATATAAAAAGAGACTGGCAGAAGGAGAGACCTTGGACGATTTGCTTCCGGAAGCATATGCAACCGTCCGCGAAGCGGCGAAGCGTGTGCTGAATATGGAGCATTATCGTGTACAGCTCATCGGTGGTGTGATCCTCCATCAGGGACGTATCGCTGAGATGCGTACCGGTGAAGGTAAGACTCTGGTTTCCACTTTGCCCGCATATTTGAATGCCTTAGAGGGCAAGGGCGTGCATGTGGTCACCGTCAACGATTACCTGGCAAACCGAGATGCCGAGTGGATGGGACAGGTGCACGAATTCCTAGGACTATCCGTAGGCGTGGTGCTAAACAGCATGCCGGCAGAGGAGCGCCAGAAGGCGTACCAGTGCGACATTACCTATGTCACCAATAACGAGCTTGGCTTTGACTATCTGCGTGATAACATGGCCATTTATAAAGGCCAGTTGGTACTTCGGGATTTGAATTTCTGTATCATCGACGAGGTGGACTCGGTGCTTATCGACGAGGCCAGAACACCTCTTATCATTTCCGGTCAGAGTGGCAAATCCACCAGCATTTATCAGGCCTGCGATATGTTGGCAAGAACCATGAAACGTGGTGCCGACATGAAGCAGATGTCCAAGATGGATGCCATCATGGGCGTGGTCCAGGAAGAGACCGGCGACTTCATCGTGAATGAAAAAGATAAGGTCATCAACCTCACTGCAGAAGGTATCAAGAAGGTGGAGAAAGCCTTCGGCTTGGAGAACTTTGCAGACGCAGAAAATATTGAAATTCAGCACACCATTATTCTGGCTCTTCGTGCTCATAACCTGATGTTCCGTGATCAGGACTATGTGGTAAAAGATGGTCAGGTATTGATTGTAGACGAATTTACCGGACGTATTATGCCCGGTAGAAGATTCTCCGATGGCTTGCATCAGTCCATTGAAGCCAAGGAAAGAGTGGAAGTAAAGAGAGAGAGCAGAACGCTGGCTTCCATTACCTTCCAGAATTTCTTCAATCTCTTCACCAAGAGATGTGGTATGACCGGTACCGCTTTGACAGAGGAAAAAGAGTTCCGCGAGATTTACGGTATGGACGTGGTGGAAGTACCCACCAACATGCCCGTCATCCGTCAGGACTTGCAGGATGCAGTATATAAATCCAAGGCAGAGAAATTAGAGGCCATCGTAAAAGAGGTGGAAAAAGCCCATGCTAAGGGACAGCCGGTCTTGGTAGGTACCATTACCATCGAAGCCAGTGAAGAATTGAGTAAACTTTTGAAAAAGCGTGGCATCCAGCACAATGTGTTGAATGCAAAATATCATGAGATGGAAGCGGAAATCGTTGCCAATGCAGGCCTTCAGGGGGCGGTAACCATTGCCACCAATATGGCAGGCCGTGGTACCGATATTAAGCTGGATGAGGGCGCAAGAGCAGCCGGCGGTTTGAAGATCATCGGTACAGAGCGTCACGAATCCAGACGTATTGATAACCAGCTCCGTGGTCGTTCCGGTCGTCAGGGTGACCCCGGTGAATCCAAGTTCTATATTTCCTTGGAAGATGATTTGATGAGACTCTTTGGTTCCGAGCGTCTGATTGCCATGTTCAATGCCATGGGCGTGCCCAACGGACAGGAAATCGAGCATAAGATGTTGACCAATGCCATTGAGTCAGCCCAGAAGAAGATAGAGAACAACAACTTCGGTATTCGTAAAAATCTGTTGGAATATGACCGTGTCATGAGCGAACAGCGTGAAATCATCTACGAAGAGCGTAACCGCGTGTTGAACGGTGAAAATATGCGCGATTTCATCTATAAGATGATTACCGATATATGTGAAAATAGCGTGGATATCAGCATCAACGACGATGCAGATTTCGACCAGTGGAACTTTGATGAATTGAATACACTGTTATTGCCCACCATTCCTTTGGCGCCCCTGTCTCCGGATAGAGTGAAGGTCCATAAAAAGAATGAGTTGAAGCAGCAGTTGAAAGAAGAGGCAGTGAAACTCTACGAGACCAAAGAGGCAGAGTTCCCCAATGCAGATACCATCCGCGAAGTAGAGCGTGTGATTTTGCTGAAGTCCATCGACAGAAAGTGGATGACCCACATCGACGATATGGATCAGTTGCGTCAGGGTATCGGCTTGCAGGCGTACGGCAACAGAGACCCTCTCACCGAGTATAAAGTGGCCGGCTTCAATATGTTTGAAGAGATGATTCAGAACATCCGCGTGGAGACCATCCAGGGACTGTTCCGCGTCAAGGTAGAGCAGAAGGTAGAACGTGAGCAGGTGGCGAAGGTGACAGGTACTAATAAGGATGACAGCCTTGGCAAGAAACCCATGAAGCGCGAGGAAGCAAAGGTATATCCTAACGATCCCTGCCCTTGCGGAAGTGGTAAAAAGTATAAGCAGTGCTGTGGTAAGAAGCACTAATCTATAAGAATAGAATGCTGACAGGCCGCCACAAAGAAGACGTAGCGGCGCTGAAGTAAAGAATTAAAATAGAAAGAAGGTGACGTTAGTTGGTAGAATTGGATCAGATGAAAACCGAGATTTTGACCTACGAGACACCATTAGCGGAAGTGAGGGATTCACTTTGACCTTGCTAATAAGGTAAAGCGAATCGAAGAGTTGGAGATGGAGATGGAAGCCCCCGGCTTCTGGGATAATCCGGAAAAATCCAACCTGAAAATGAAAGAAGTAAAAAGTCTCAAAGATGTGGTGGGTGGTTGTGAAAAACTGCAAACCCAATATGAAGATATCCTCACCCTCATTGAAATGGGATATGAGGAAAATGACGAAAGTCTGATTCCTGACATCCGTGCAGAATTGGACGAATTCATCGAAGAATTCGAAAGCCTTCGTCTCAGCACATTACTGTCCGGTGAGTACGACAAAAACAATGCCATCCTGAAATTGAATGCCGGTGCCGGCGGTACCGAGAGCTGTGACTGGTGTGGTATGTTGTACCGTATGTACACCCGTTACGCAGAGCGCAAGGGATTTTCCATTGAAGTCCTGGACTACTTAGACGGCGATGAAGCGGGCGTGAAATCCGTGACCTTCCAGGTCAATGGTATCAACGCATACGGATATTTGAAGTCCGAAAAGGGCGTGCACAGATTGGTGCGTATTTCCCCTTTCAATGCCCAGGGCAAACGCCAGACTTCCTTTGTATCTCTGGATGTTATGCCGGAGATTGAGGAAGACGTAGATGTAGAAATTGATGAGAAGGATTTGCGTATCGACACCTATCGAAGCTCTGGTGCAGGTGGACAGCATATCAACAAGACATCCTCGGCAATCCGTATCACCCATATCCCTACGGGAACAGTGGTACAGTGCCAGAACGAGCGAAGCCAGTTCCAGAACAAGGACAAGGCAATGCAGATGTTGAAGGCGAAACTCTTCCTATTAAAACAGGAAGCCAATGTAGAGAAGCTTTCCGACATCCGTGGTGAGGTAAAAGAAATCGGCTGGGGCAACCAAATCCGTTCCTATGTATTACAACCCTACACCATGGTAAAAGACCATAGAACCGAAGTGGAAACCGGCAATACCGATGCGGTGCTGGATGGTTCGCTGGATATGTTCATCAATGGATTCTTGAAGTGGATTAACAGGAAAGATACAGAGTAATCCCAAAGAATTCGGGAGATATGAAAAAACGAGATAGAAAGTAAAAAAGAATCCCGGGGATTACTCCTCGGGATTCATCATGTTCAAATAAAATTTTGTCTGTGCCATTTGCATATAAGGCCGTAACCATAAGAAACCGATGCCAAAACTCAATACACAAAGGAACATCAAGGGCAGAAAGCTGAACTCCAGTCGCAGGAGTCTGGCTTTGTGTCCTTTCATTTTGTTATAGCATAAAGTCAATACTTCTTTGCCACTTAATTCCGGGAAGTCCCACATAAAGAAGTAGGAGAGTTCAAAGGTCAAAGAGATGGGCAGGTATACCAGTAATCCGATAGCCAAAGCGATGACTGCGTAGAGCAGATATTTCTCCGTAAGGGCAGTGGACAACATTTGGTTGTCCTGGGTCAGAGATTGAATCATGGTCATCTGGGCTCTGCTGAGAAGGTACTGGTAGGGCAGAAGACATACGGTTTGGGCCGTAGTCAGCACGGCGGAAATCTGCAATGCTTTCTTGTTGTCTCCCCGATATCCTGCAAACAAATGGTTGATAGTGCTGGGCTCTCCGCAGGCAGTGCTCAGGAAATAGAAGGCAATTCCTGCATTTAATACGCCCAACAAAATATTAGCTGCCAAAAGGATGAGCTCTACCACACCACTGACAGCGATAGTAGCAGCGATACTTCCGGATAGTTGCATGGTGGAGGTGGAGACACCGCCTACGATGTTGGAAATCCAGGAAATAATGGTGGTCATAATCAGGTTGCTCACTAGGATGATACCGATGGCACCGCTGTATTTACCGTCCAAACTGTCTTTGGCGGCATTTTTTATTTCATACATTTTTGCATATTGGCTCATAGATAATTACCTCCCGGTACAGTTCCTGCCGGCACATCGGGGACCATGCCGGACGCTGTCCCTTGTAACTGATTCCACATCTCGGCAAAATCCATGTCATACAGACTTTGGGTAAGGGCATCTAACTGTTGCATCAGCGCCTCATCCTGCATCACTTCCTGTATCAGTTCCGGTAGATTTACGATCACATACACGGTGATGGCACAGGAGATGATCAGTGCCGTCAGGGATAAAAGGAACCCCATGGGGCGTCTGCCTTTCTTCCTTATAAGAGAGCCGTCACTGGCAACTACCGGTTTGTGCTTGCGATACACCAGGGAGGCGAAGAAGAGTCCCATTGCCGCTAAGGGGATTGCCAGAAAGGGGATCTGGCAGGTGGCCAGACTTAACACGCCACAAATGTTAGAGGCTGTGGTAAAAGATTGACCGTAAGGTTTGTGGGTAGGTTGATTGTGATAAGAACTGTCGTTGGGAGATGCGTTCCAACGATCGCTGTATTGGTTGTCCTGATTATAGTCTGTCATAAAAAGTTCCTTTCAGTACGCGTTCATATCTTTATTATCGTTCACATCTTTATTATATAGTAAGAACACGTATCATAATTACCTTTACTTTAGCACCTTTGAGAAAAAGTGTCAAAGAAAGACGGGGAATTTACAAAACTTTAATAGATGGTGGCAAATTTGTATGTGGATTTAATATGTTTGAAGTTTTTGGTCCCGTGAAGTATAATGAGGGGGAGAAAAACGCCATCAAAAAGCTGATGCATAAGAAACAAAATGCACAGCCCCAAAAGGCGAACAAAATAAAGGAAAAGGATGGAAGCATATGGATATTTGTCTCAAAATCACAGAGGAATTACAAGTACAGAAATGGCAGGTGGAAGCTGCCGTAAAATTGATTGATGAGGGAAACACCATTCCCTTTATTTCCAGATATCGTAAGGAGGCAACCGGCGCACTCAATGACGAGCAACTTCGTAACCTGTATGAGAGATTGCAGTATCTGCGCAATCTGGAAGAAAAGAAGGAACAGGTGCTGGGTAGCATCGAAGAGCAGGGACTTTTGACCGATGAATTAAGAGAAAAGATTTTGGCGGCAGAAACCATGGTGCTGGTAGAGGATTTGTATCGTCCTTATCGTCCCAAGAGAAAAACCAGAGCCAGCGTGGCAAAAGCCAAGGGACTGCAGCCTTTGGCTGATTATATTTGTGAGCAGAATGCGCAGGCACCTCTGTTGGAGGAGGCTGCAAAATATGTGCAGGATGGGGACAATCCCGTGGAGACAGCGGAAGAAGCATTGCAGGGGGCGATGGATATCATTGCCGAGAGTATTTCTGACAATGCAGATTATCGAAAAGACATCCGCGAAACCACCATGCGGGAAGGTGTGATTGCAAGTAGTGCCAAGGATCCCGAGGCACAAAGCGTATACGAGATGTACTATGCCTTTGAAGAACCGGTGAAAAAGATTGCAGGACATAGAATTCTTGCTTTGAACCGTGGAGAGGCGGAGAAGATGCTGACGGTGAAGGTGGTGGCACCGGTGGACAAGATCCTTCTATATTTAGAAAAGAAAACCATTTTAAACGAGAATCCTTATACCAAACCTGTGTTGCAGGAGACCATCGCAGACAGTTACGACCGTCTGATTGCCCCTGCCATCGAGAGAGAAGTGCGTAATGAACTGACAGAAAAAGCAGAGGATGGCGCCATCAGCGTATTTGGTAAGAACCTGGAGCAGTTGTTACTGCAGCCCCCCATTGCAGGCAAGGTGGTATTGGGCTGGGATCCTGCCTTCCGTACCGGATGTAAGCTGGCAGTGGTGGATGCCACCGGAAAGGTGTTAGATACTAAGGTGATTTATCCCACTGCACCCCAGAATAAGGTGCAGGAAGCCAAGGCGGAGCTGAAGAAACTGATAGACAAGTACAAAGTAGATGTGATTTCTGTGGGAAATGGTACCGCATCCAGAGAATCCGAGCAGGTAATCGTGGAATTGTTGAAGGAAATCTCCCGCCCGGTACAGTATATTATCGTAAATGAGGCTGGCGCCAGTGTGTATTCCGCAAGTAAACTTGCCACAGAGGAATTCCCCAACTTTGATGTGGGACAGAGAAGTGCCGCGTCCATTGCCAGAAGATTGCAGGATCCCTTAGCGGAGTTAGTAAAAATCGATCCTAAATCCATCGGTGTGGGACAATACCAGCACGATATGAATCAAAAGAAATTGGGAGAAGCGTTATCCGGCGTGGTGGAAGATAGTGTGAACCGTGTGGGCGTAGATTTGAACACAGCATCCGCTCCTTTGTTGGAATATATCTCCGGAATCACGAAAACCATCGCAAAAAACATCGTAGATTACAGAGAAAAGAACGGAAAATTCAAAAATCGTGCCCAATTATTGAATGTAGCCAAGCTTGGACCCAAAGCATATGAGCAATGTGCGGGCTTTATGAGGATTTCTGACGGCGATAATCCCCTGGATGCCACCAGCGTGCACCCCGAATCTTACGGGGCTGCCCTGCAGCTCCTATCGAAATTGGGACTCGACAAAAATGACATTCGTGTCAATTTTGCGAAAAATTCAAAAAATGACAGTGATAACACTGTCGAAAAAGTCCCGAATTCTGGGGAAAATTCGAGCATGACATCAAAAATGACAGGCATCTCAAAAATGCTGTCATCTTTGGATAAAAAATCTCTGGCGGCAGAGCTGGGCATCGGCGAGATGACACTCACCGACATTATGGAAGAATTGAAGAAGCCTGCCCGCGACCCCAGAGAGGACATGCCCAAGCCCATCCTTCGCAGCGATGTGTTAGAGATGAAGGATTTGAAACCCGGTATGATCCTCAAAGGTACCGTGCGCAATGTCATCGACTTTGGTGCCTTCGTAGACATCGGTGTACATCAGGACGGTTTGGTTCACATTTCCCAGATGACCGAGCGTTACATTAAGCACCCCTTGGAGGCAGTGCGTCTGGGTGACATTGTGGATGTTCAGGTGCTTTCTGTGGATGAGGCCAAGAAGCGTATTAGTCTGACCATGAAAATCAGTGCCCCCAATTAATGCGGAATGACGAAATTCCAGCAAAACCAACCGAGGATTATGCTTGTAAATAAAGAGGCAGTAAGGTATAATCTTTTTATTCATAGAAGACATTTGCAGAACCTGCAAGACATTTGCGTGCAAAAGTCTGTGCTGTGAACAACATCTTCAGGGATGGGTGAAATTCCCTACTGGCGGTAAAGTCCGCGACCCATGTAAATTTTCTGCATGGCTGACCCGGTGTAACTCCGGGACCAACGGTACAGTCCGGATGGAAGGAGAGCGAAAGATGAAAGAATTGTTTCAAAAAGTAACTGAAAATGCGTCCTATGTGGCAGGATTTATCCTGGTGATTATCGGCCTCTTTGTGGTGGCCGTGATTGCAGAGAAACTTGTCCAAAAGAAGAAGGGTGTGAAGGAGCCTTTATTCTACACCAGAAAGACGGCGGTCATCGGTGTGTTTTCCGGGATTGCCATGCTTTTGATGTTGTTTGAATTTCCTCTGCCCTTTGCCCCCACATTTTACGAGTTGGACTTTAGTGAAGTGCCCATCCTCATTGGCAGCTTTGCCTTTGGCCCTGCGGCGGGTGTGATGATGGAGTTTCTGAAGATTCTTCTGAAACTTTTTATCAAGGGTACCAGCACGGCATTCATTGGCGATCTGGCCAACTTTGTGGTGGGATGCAGTTTTGTGTTACCCGCGGCAATTGTCTATACATACAAAAAGACCAAGAAGACAGCCATTGCAGCCTGTGTCACAGGCACCTTGTTTTTGACCGTATTTGGCACGGCATTTAATGCTATTTATTTGTTGCCTGCCTTCGCTGCTTTTTACGGCATGCCTTTGGATAATTTGATTGAGATGGGCATGGCTGTGAATCCCATGGTGAAGGAAGGGAATATCATCAGCTTTGTAATCGCCTGCGTGGCGCCTTTGAATTTATTAAAAGGTCTGCTGGTTTCCACCATCACGATGTTGGTGTATAAAAGAGTAAGTCCTATTATCAAGTAGATAAAAAGCAAATGACATGGTGGAACTGCTATGGAAAAATGCAGACACCGGAAAGTCTGGATATGCAATTTAACAACATGGAAGAACTGAAAGCGGCTCTGTCCGCAGGAGAAAATATCATATACGAAACCAACTCCCCGGAGGAGACCCATCAATTGGGGCTCACATTGGGACGACTGAGCAATCCGGGCCAGGTTTATACCCTGGTGGGAGATTTGGGTGTGGGGAAAACCGTCTTCACCCAGGGGTTCGCAGCGGGACTTGGTGTGATTGGTCCGGTGAACAGCCCCACCTTTACCATCGTGCAGGTGTATGAAGAGGGTCGGATGCCTTTCTATCATTTCGATGTATACCGCATCGGGGATGTGGAAGAGATGGAGGAAATCGGCTACGAGGATATGTTTTATGGAGAGGGTGCCTGTCTCATTGAGTGGGCGAACCTGATAGAAGAGATTTTGCCCGATTCTTATGTGGAAATCACCATAGAGAAGGATTTGGAAAAAGGATTCGAGTATCGGAAGATTACCATAGCAGTGAAATAGAGCATAGTATTATATTGACGAAAAGAAGAACATTCTGCAAAGGGATGCCCCGTTAGGAGGGGATTTGCAGAGATGGAAACGGAGTTTTTATGAAAATTTTAGGCATGGACAGTTCCGGCCTGGTGGCCAGCGTGGCCATTGTGGAGGACGGTGTCCTTTTGGCAGAGTACACCACAGACTATAAAAAAACACATTCCCAGACATTGCTTCCCATGTTGGATGAGATTAAGCGCATGATAGAATTGGATATGACATCCATAGATGCCATCGCCACTTCGGCGGGGCCCGGTTCCTTTACCGGTTTGCGCATCGGTGCGGCCACGGTGAAGGGATTGGGACTTGCCCTGAACAAACCCATCGTGGAGGTTCCCACTTTGGAGGGACTGGCTTGGAATCTGTGGGGCACGGACAGAGTGGTATGTCCCATGATGGATGCCAGAAGAAATCAGGTGTACACTGCAGCCTATGAATTTGCTTGCGAAAGATGTGATTGCGGCACCGGCTTGCAACTGCACTCCCTGATTCCGGAAGAAGCCATGGATGTGGTAGAAATGATAGAACAAATTAATGCGTTACAGCGTCCTGTGGTATTTTTGGGAGATGGTGTCCCTGTGTATCAGGAATTCATCAAAACCCATTGCAGGGTGCCCTATGTTTTTGCTCCGGCTGGGAAAAACCGTCAGCGAGCTGCATCAGTGGCAGCGCTGGGAGCAGAATATTATGCCCGAGGAGAGGTCGTGTCCGCTGCAGAGCACCAGCCCACCTATCTGAGAAAGAGCCAGGCGGAGCGGGAGGCTGAGGCTAAGGCATAGAAAATGCGACACTGCGCAGACGAAGAGAGCAGTAATTGTGAAACAAAGGCGAGTGAAAACAGATGGACGTCTATATTAGAAATATAAAGCCGCAAGATATTGAGGCTTTGGTTCAATTGCAGAATGACAATTTTACGCAACCTTGGTCTGAACATCATTTTCAGGATTTGATGAACAGGGAATATTGTCACTATAAGGTAGCCCTTGTGGATGACCGGGTGGTAGGATTTGCTGGTTTTGCAGACATTTGCAAGGAAGGCAATATTGACAATGTGGTAGTGGCGAAAGAGTATCGCAGGCAGGGAATTGCCCGCCGACTGCTGCAGGAATTGATTGCAAGTGGAGAGGATATCTGTGTTCAGACATTTACCCTGGAAGTGCGTGTGAGTAACCAATCCGCCATTTCTCTCTACGAATCCATGGGATTTGTGTCGGAGGGGATTCGCCCCGGATTTTATGACCAACCGAAGGAAGACGCCATGATTATGTGGCTTAGATAAGTCGCATCGGTCCCCTTCAAGGGGTCAGAGCAGGGACCCCCAAGAATTACCAGAGGCGGCGGCCCCGTTTTTCTTGTATAATGAGTGTGCCGGGTTCTGCCTTTTGGTGGAACGCGGTCAATATTTTTACCTGGAAGGGAGAAAGACATGCGAAGGTACAAGGAAAACGCTCCCGTAGAATTGGAGCAGGTGATTTGTAATAAATGTGCAAAGAAATTAAAGATAGAAAATGGGATTCTCAAAGAGGGTGTATTTTCGGTGAGAGCGGAGTTTGGATATTTCAGCCGGAAAGATGGTCTCGTCCATGCCTTTGATTTGTGCGAGGATTGCTACGACGAGATGGTGGCGCAGTTTGTATTGCCTGTGGAAGAATCCGAAAACTCCGAACTGATGCAATAGAATTTGAGGGCGAAAGCGCCCATACGAAAGATATCACTTTAGAATTAAGAGGAATGGAAAATGCTGGATGTAAGTCTTTTGGGCACCGGAGGTATGATGCCCCTGCCTTATCGTTGGCTGACTTCGCTGATGTTAAGGTACAACGGAAAAAGCATATTGATTGACTGTGGTGAGGGGACCCAGATTGCCCTGCGGGAACGGGGATGGAGCCCCAATCCCATTGATGTGATTTGCTTTACCCATTATCACGCAGACCATATCAGCGGTCTGCCGGGGATGCTTCTTACCATGGGTAATGCAGAGCGCAAGGAACCATTGCTTTTGATTGGACCCAAGGGACTGACTAAGACAGTCAATGCCCTGCGGACCATTGCGCCGGAACTGCCTTTTGAGATTGAGTGCGTGGAAATTACAGAGCGAGAGCAGGAGATAGAATTTGATGGATTCACCATCAAGGCATTCCGCGTCAATCACAGTGTCACCTGTTATGGCTATAGTATGATTGTACACAGGGGCGGAAAATTTGACAAAGATAGAGCGGTGGCGCAGGAGATTCCTTTGAAGTTGTGGAGTCGCCTGCAGAAGGGGGAGGTCATCGAACAGGACGGTAGAACATATACTCCCGATATGGTGATTGGTGCCCCCAGAAAGGGTTTGAAGGTGACCTATTGTACGGATACCCGACCTACGGAATCCATCGTGGAAAATGCGGTAGGATCTGACCTTTTGATACTGGAAGGTATGTACGGTGAGCCGGATAAATGGATCAAGGCAAAAGAAAACCGCCACATGACCATGCAGGAGGCGGCAGAGATGGCAAAGAAGGCGGATGTGCCTGAACTATGGCTGACCCACTATAGCCCTGCGCTTCTCCATCCGGAAGAGTTTATCGGTGAAGTCCGTAAAATATTTCCAAACACTGTGGCAGCCAGAGATGGCAGAACAGTAGAGTTGAAATTCGAGGAAGATGAAACATGAGTGAATGTAAACAGGCATCAGTAGATGATGTTTTGATATTAGCCATAGAGAGTTCCTGCGACGAGACTGCAGCAGCGGTTGTGAAAAATGGCAGGGAAGTACTTTCCAATGTGATTTACAGCCAGATTGCATTGCACACCGTTTATGGTGGTGTGGTGCCGGAGATTGCCTCCCGCAAGCATGTGGAAAAAATCAACCAGGTGATTGAAAGCGCG
This sequence comes from uncultured Acetatifactor sp., assembly GCA_904501885.1. Lineage (GTDB taxonomy): Bacteria > Bacillota > Clostridia > Lachnospirales > Lachnospiraceae > Acetatifactor. The sequence goes on from CAJGCP010000005.1 coordinate 81,185, forward strand.
TTGGAACAGGCCGGCGTGACATTACAGGATATTACTGCCATTGCGGTGACCTACGGTCCCGGTTTGGTGGGAGCACTTTTGGTGGGCGTGGCAGAGGCCAAGGCCATCAGTTTTGCTACGGGTATTCCTTTGGTGGGGGTACACCACATCAGCGGACACATCAGTGCCAATTACATAGAGCATCAGGAACTGAAACCGCCCTTCGCGTGCTTGGTGGCAAGTGGTGGTCATTCTCATTTGGTGGTGGTGAAGGATTATGGTCAGTATGAAATCATCGGCAGAACCAGGGACGATGCGGCCGGAGAGGCTTTTGACAAGGTGGCAAGAGCCATTGGTTTGGGCTATCCCGGCGGTCCTAAGATTGACAAATTATCCAAAGAGGGCAATCCCGATGCCATTGCTTTTCCCCGTGCTAAGGTGGCGGAAAATGAATATGATTTTAGTTTCAGCGGTTTGAAAAGCGCTGTGTTAAATTATTTGAACTCTTGTCAGATGAAGGGCGAAGAAGTGAACCAGGCGGATGTGGCGGCTTCCTTCCAGAAGGCGGTCATCGATGTGCTGGTGGACCATTCCATTCATGCAGTGAAAGAATTTGGTTTTGACAAATTTGCCATTGCCGGTGGTGTGGCGTCCAATGCCTCTTTGCGGGCGGCACTGCAGGAAGCCTGTGACAGAGAAGGGATTACATTTTATCATCCTTCCCCCGCCCTATGTACGGACAATGCGGCAATGATTGGAACGGCAGGTTATTATGAATTTATCAAAGGTGTCCGCCACGGATATGATTTGAATGCGGTGCCGAATCTGAAATTAGATGAAGTGTGAAATTAGACGAAGCATGAAATTATGGACACGAAATGTATCATAATTAAGGATAGATGCTGTATGACTAGAATGATACTGCAAAGGGAAATGGCATGAAAGTAGTGATTGCAATCGATTCTTTCAAGGGAAGCATGACCTCGATGGAGGCGGGAAATGCGGCGAAAAGCGGCATTTTAAAAGCGTGTCCTGAGGCAAATGTGGTAGTAAAGCCCCTGGCCGATGGCGGTGAGGGCACCACAGAGGCTTTGATGGAAGGATTCGGTGGGGAAAAACATTTGATACAAGTGACCGGTCCCATGGAAAATCCCGTGACCGCTATGTATGCATATCTTCCCGGCGAGGAAACAGTCATCATGGAGATGGCCTCGGCAGCAGGCATCACCTTGATTCCCGGCGAAAAGAACCCCCTGAAGGCAACCACCTTTGGCGTGGGTGAAATGATCAAAGATGCCATAGAAAAGGGCTATCGCAAATTTATTGTAGGCATCGGCGGCAGTGCCACCAATGATGGTGGTATGGGTATGTTGCAGGCCCTAGGATATACCTTTTTAGATTGCGAGAATAGACCACTTGGGCTGGGTGCTCAGGCGCTGAGCCATGTGGCTAAAATAGACGATTCTCAGGTGCTTCCCCAGTTGAAGGAATGTTCCTTCCGGGTGGCCTGTGATGTACGAAATCCCTTGTGCGGTCCCCAGGGCGCAACTTATGTGTTTGGTCCCCAAAAGGGCGTGACGGAAAGTATGCGAGCGGACTTAGATAGGGCCATGATGGGATATGCTGAGGTGGCAGAAAATTACCTTCATAAGAAAGAGCTCTCCGGCTGCGCAATAGAGCCGGCAGAGGGGGGAGGCGTTTCTAACTCTCAAGCAGGTGGAACGATTGTTCCGTATGCTTCTCTGCCCGGGACAGGCGCGGCGGGTGGACTGGGCTTTGCGTTTTTGGCTTTTCTTGGCGCAGAACTGGTGCCCGGTATTGAATTGATTTTGGATGCAATCCGGTTGGAGAACGAACTGCAGGATGCAGACTATGTGCTCACCGGTGAGGGAAGATTGGATGGTCAGACGGCCATGGGTAAGGTGCCTGTGGGTGTAGCAAAACTGGCAAAGAAATATGGATGTAAGGTACTGGCCTTTGCAGGCGCAGTGACACCGGAAGCAAGAGAGTGCAACGAGCAGGGCATCGATGCGTTCTTTCCTATTGTAAGAGGTGTGACCACCCTAGAACAGGCAATGGATACGGATAATGCCGTGCGAAATATGTCAGATACAGTAGAGCAAGTGTTCCGTCTGCTGTAATATTTTTGTGCCATTTTAGGTTTTACGGACAAATTTTATGATTATTTGAATCAAACCGTAATAATTATGTCGATTTACGGTTGAATGCTAATTTTAAATAAACCAGACCCTAAAGTTTTCTGCCAATTACGGACTAAAACAATAGAATTAAAAGTTTCGCCCGTAAAATTCACTGACAGTTACGGACTAAAGCAATAAATTTCAAACATTCGCCCGTAAAGATCGCTGGCAATTACGGACTAAAGCAATAAATTTTAAACATTCGCCCGTAAAGATCGCTGGCAATTACGGACTAAAGCGATAGTAAATATAGGACTAAACGTAATGGGTATTAAATTTTACAGCTTATAATTGATAAATTACATTCATAACCGTAATTATAGACTTATAACGATGTGTGACAACATTCTATGACAATATTCCATGACAGCATTCAACATATTCCAACAGGAGTCATTATATGAATATTTGTTTTATGAATGAGAATTACATGAGCGATCAAGGTGGATATATCTTGATGGGAGGAAAATAGAAATGAAGAAAGCGCACTGCACTGCCATTGTTTTGGCAGCAGGAAGTGGCAAGAGGATGAACAGCGCCACAGCGAAACAGTATATTGTATTAGAAGGAAAGCCAATTATCTGGTATTCCCTGCAGGCGGTGGAACAGTCGGCGGTGATAGAGGACTGTATTTTGGTGGCATCTCCTGATGACATTACCTATGTGCAGGAAGAGATTGTCAATAAATACGGATTTCGAAAAGTGAAGGCAGTGATAGGTGGCGGGAAAGAGCGTTACGATTCCGTACATAATGGATTACAGGCCGTCAAAGAGCTTCTTCCTACATCTAAATATGTGTTCATTCATGACGGGGCCCGCCCTTTTTTGACGGAAAAAATTTTGTTGGACACCTACAGAGCAGTTGTGGAACACAACGCCTGTGTGGCTGCTGTACCCGTCAAGGACACGATTAAAATCAGTGATGAAGACGGTTTCATCGCACAGACCCCCAACCGCAATATGGTGTGGGCGGTGCAGACCCCCCAAGTCTTTGAGAGAACGCTGATTACCCGCAGTTATGAAAAACTGATTGCTGAGATAGAAGAACTTCAAAAGCAAGGCGTGGCAGTGACGGATGATACCTTTGTGGCACAAAGATATGAAGAGGTACCAGTGAAACTGGTGGAATCATCCTATGAGAACATCAAAATCACCACGCCGGAGGATTTGAAAATAGCAGCAGGATTCCTACAGAAATAATGCACGAAATGCGCCGTTTTTTGGGAACAAAAGGGGGCGCAAATTTTTTGCAAAAAAATAAAAATAATTATTGACATGAGTTTCCCTTTTTGTTATTATAAACCTTGCCGTCTGATGTACGGTACACTTTGGAGAGATATCGAAGTGGTCATAACGAGGCGGTCTTGAAAACCGTTTGTCCGCAAGGGCGCGTGGGTTCGAATCCCACTCTCTCCGCTCGGGGCGCGACAGACCGACCCCATTCATATAGAGGTAAAATTCTACTTACTTGGAGAAGTACCCAAGAGGTCGAAGGGACACCCCTGGAAAGGGTGCAGGTCGTTAATAGCGGCGCGAGGGTTCAAATCCCTCCTTCTCCGTTCGTAGCGAAAGCTACAAGAACCTTGACAAATAAACAATAATGCAACCTTGAAAATTCCAGATTAAGATTTCGGAGCACGTAGTGCTCAGGACGAACGGGAGAGACGCATGAGGAGCTTGCTCATCAGGCGACGAAGCCGGTCGGACTAAGAATACGAAGTATTCCGAAATCAAACGGGAGCGAGAAACGTAAGTTTCGAGCTTTCAAGAGAAGAAATTCAAGAACAACCTAAAAACAGTAATTCCGAAAGCTTGAACAAAAAGTTTAAGAAAAGGAAAAAGCCAGATATTCTGGCA
>CAJGCP010000006.1 GCA_904501885.1 uncultured Acetatifactor sp.
GCACACCGTTGAAACTCAATGGCTTTATCAACGGCAAAACCGTTGCTATCAAGCGCGACAATACCGAAGATGAACTGCACTTCGGCAAGGAAGTCAGTCTGAAAATCTATGATCGGCAGGAAATTGCCGCCGGTCAGAGCCGCTATCAGATTGCACAGCAACCGGTGTTTAGGGCAAGAAGCTCTATTCTGCCCAATCGCCGCGGTGACTTTATGCTACTGATCAACGGCATGCCGCTGATCCATTGCGAATTGAAGCGTAGTGGTGTAGATGTCAGCCAAGCCTACAATCAGATCGAGAAATATGCGCACGAGGGCGTATTTATCGGTCTCTTTGCTCTTGTCCAGATTTTCATTGCCATGCAGCCGGATGAAGCGGTTTATTTTGCAAATCCTGGACCGGACGGTAAGTTCAATAAGGATTTCTATTTTCATTGGGCTGATGCCAACAATGAGCCGCTAAACAACTGGAAGGACATTGCACAGTATTTGCTCTCTATCCCGATGGCACATCAGCTGATTGGCTTCTATACTGTTGCTGATGATACTGACGGCATTTTGAAGGTCATGCGCAGTTATCAGTATTATGCTGCGTCACGTATCACCAGCCGCGTGGCCATGCGTCGTTGGGCGGATAAAGATCAGTATGGTGGTTACATCTGGCATACAACAGGCTCCGGCAAGACCCTGACCAGCTTTAAGTCTGCGCAGTTGATCGCGGCATCCCGTGACGCTGATAAGGTCGTATTTCTGATGGACCGTGTAGAACTTGGTACACAGTCTTTGCTGGACTATCGCGGTTTTGCCGATGATTCGGAGTCTGTTCAGGCAACGGAAAATACGGACATTCTGGTGGGTAAGCTGCGCAGCGATGACCCTGCCAACACGCTGATTGTTACATCTATCCAGAAAATGAGCCGTGTCGAGGAAGATAACGGCTACAATGCGCGTGACATTGAAATTATCCGAAATAAGCGCGTAGTCTTTATTATTGACGAAGCTCACCGCGATGTATTTGGTGAAATGCTGCGCACCATCAAGGAAACATTCCCCAACGCCATGTTCTTCGGTTTTACTGGAACGCCGATTCACGATGAAAACCAGAAGAATATGAGCACTACTTCCGATGTGTTCGGCAATGAACTTCACAGATATAGCATTGCTGACGGTATCCGCGATAAGAATGTTTTGGGCTTTGACCCATACATGGTACCTACATACAAAGATCGTGATCTGCGAAAGGCAGTTGCACTTGAAAAAGCCAAGGCAACCACCGAAGCCGAGGCGCTGGCAGATCCCAAGAAGAAAAAAGTTTATCTGGAATATATGGATCACACCAAAGTGCCGATGGCAGGCGTGCTGCAGGCCGATGGTAGCTATTTGAAGGGCATTGAGGATTACATCCCGACGGCTCAGTATGAGCGTGAGGAACATCAAAATGCCGTGATGGACGATATTCTGGATAATTGGGTTACTCTTAGCCATGACAGCAAGTTCCACGCCATTTTTGCTACCAGCAGCATTGTAGAAGCCATCCAGTATTACAAGCTGTTCAAAGAAAAGAGCACCTTGAAGGTTACAGCTCTGTTTGACCCCAGCATTGATAACAACGGCGGTGCAACTTTCAAGGAAGATGCCATCGTTGAAATCGTTGAGGATTACAATGCTCGCTACGGCATGAAATTCCAGTTAGCTACCTATGCAGCCTTTAAGAAGGATATTTCTTACCGTCTGGCGCACAAGGAGCAGTATAAGTCTATCGAGCGCACACCCGATCAGCAGATTGATTTACTGATTGTCGTGGATCAGATGCTAACCGGCTTTGACTCCAAGTGGATTAACACACTCTATCTTGACAAGGTTTTGGTTTACGAAAAGCTGATCCAAGCGTTTTCTCGCACAAATCGTCTTTACGGCCCGGAGAAACCGTTCGGTACAATTCGGTACTATCGAAAGCCGTATACCATGCAGCGAAATATTGACATTGCGTTTAAGTCTTATTCCGGTGACAAGCCCCTCGGTATGTTTGCGGATAAGCTGGAATTTAACCTTGGCAAGATGAATGCTATATATGACGATATTGCTGCCATTTTCCGCTCCGCAGGAATTGAGAATTTTGAGAAATTGCCTGTTGATCATGCTGAGCGAGGACAGTTTGCGAAGTTGTTCAAGCAATTCAACAACTATCTTGAAGCCGCTAAGATTCAGGGATTTAATTGGAAGAAGATTTCTTATGACATCAGGACAGAAAATGGTTGGGTTAATGTCAAGCTTAATTTGGACGAAACGACCTATCTTATCCTTGCACTTCGCTATAAGGAGCTGTTTCCCGGTGGTGGTGTAGGCCCCGGTGGCGATGATGTCCCGTATGAAATTGACTCTTATTTGACAGAAATCAATACCGGTGTCATTGATGCCAACTATATGAACTCCCGGTTCAAGAAGTACATTAAGGCTCTGCAGGATGGAACTGAGACTGCCGCGGTACTGGACGAGCTACATAAATCGTTTGCTACCCTGACACAGGAAGAGCAGAAGTATGCCAATATATTCTTGCACGACGTGCAGAACGGCGATGTGATTGTAGATGAGGGTAAGACACTGCGCGATTACATCACAGAATACATGACTCGTGCAAAAAATGACCAGATTCACCGCTTTGCTACTGCTATCGGAGTAAACGAAGCGATGCTGCGTAGCTTTATGCAGTTAAAAGTCACGGAAGCTAATATCAATGAATTTGGTCGTTTCGACAAGCTGAAAGCGACCGCTGATCGCACAACCGCAAAGGCATTTTTAGAAGCACTCGAAGGAAACGCTATCAAGCCATTCCAGATCAATATGAAGCTGGATCAGGTTTTGAGAAGGTTCATTCTTGAGGGTGGATTTGATGTAGAATAAAGAAGTGGGGTGAAAACATGGCAAGTAAAACAAGAAAAGTCTCATTCTATCGGCTGTCGCTGGAAAAGCAGACTCCTATTCCGGGAACAAATACTGTCCAAGTAAAGCAGCTAAGTGATTCTGAAATCGAAGTATATTTCCAAAGGATTTGCGCAGAGAAAATGCAGGCTCTTGCAAATGGGCACAAGGCAATGAATATAACCGTTTCCAGTAGCCGCTATGTTATCGAAGTGATTTCCAACGAAGATCATCGTGCATTTATCAAAATTGGTCAGCAGAATCCTTCGAACACAGTGGCGCTCAGAGATCGAACGACATTGGAGACGGAAAGTGTACCTATGAAGGAGAGCCAGCTTTTGGAGTTGTACACTTTCTGCCTGATCGATTTTGAAACTGGAATTGTCAGCTATATCGGAATCAATGGTGCTCCAAGAATATCGGCAGTAAGAAATCTCTTTGATCAGGGAATTGACCGAGAGGAAAACGTTTATGCTCATCTTGCGGCAATTATGACAAATGATATATTAGATGTCCTGGTGAAAAAGCATATCATCAGCAAGCTGTCTGTCACAGTTGCCGTTCCGGAAGATCAGATACTTTCTGATATTGGCTTAGACCGTGAAAGTTTCGATTCCTTGAGAAACATTAAAACTCGAATGGTTACATACAAATTGGTCGGACGGAGAAACAAAAATATCTTTTCTTCAAGCGGCAAGCTCGCTGAAATGATTGCGTCAATAAAAATGAAATATGGCGACAATCTAAGAGGACTTAGTGCCAATGCAAAAGATTTCAACGAAAAATCTCAACCCTACGATCTGTTGCAATATAATTTTACTAAAACGGTTATCTTGGGTAGAGACGATTCTGGGTTGTTGACGCTGGACGATTTCAAGGAAGCACTTGTACAAACATATACCTTGTACAAGAATGAACTTTTGAAATACAGCAGAGTATAATAAGTAATGGTGGTGAGAGGAATGACGAAGCTGAAAAATTGGATATGGTTGGGCATCGTATTGCTCTTGTCAATCGGTGTTTCTATTGTGTTATTCAAAAGTCCTCTTTTCGATATTTCAAAATTTGAAGAATTGGCACCGGATTTCCATTATAACGCAATTTCCTTGTCGGCAATTATTGGCGGTTTCCTGTTTACCGGAATAAGTATTCTTATTTCAGTTATAGACAAGGACAGAATCAAGCGCTTGTGGGATTGTAATTATTTGGATAATCTATATCGTTCTGCGTTTGTGGGAATGATTGCGAATGTCGCAACAATCATTGTTGCATTCCTGCTGGTTTTTCTGAACATTTGCCCTAAAGCGAATGATCTTCTTGTTAAAATAGAGATTACAACGCTTATTGTCGGAATCGTATTTTTTGCCTGGTGCATAAAGCATTTGATTTTTGTTATATCTAAATTAAAAGACCAATAAGTATATCCGCATAGCAAATAAGAGGACTTATGCCCATTTTGAGCTTAAGTCCTCTTGTTGCATATTTAGTTATTCTTCCATAACTTCCAGCATTATCCTGGCACCCAGTTTGAAGCCATTCTGGAATATCAGGCAATCTGTGATGGTTTGGTATTCTCGCACGCAGTCTGCGTACTTCTCAAATAGCTCTTTCTGTTCGTCGGTCATGGTTGCTCGGAGTTTCTCTTCGTTTCGACAGATCAGCTCCAACAGTTTCTTATACTCTTTGCAAGAGGATGTGTCATACTCGGTTGGCTCAATATTGCCGTACCAAAATTCTTCAAGGATTCTCATACGGCATCCTCCTCGTAGATCATTTCTCGGAGGATGATTTCCTCGGCTCGGTTGCGGATGCTGTTCATGACTCCGACCCATGCCATCGGATCGTGCTGCTTCATACTTTCCGTCACGCCCTCAGTAGCTTTCATTTGCTCAATGATAAGTTCAAGACGGTTCTGTACCTGCTCGTTCAAATCAGCCAGATATGTCCACAATTCACAGCTGAGACAAAGATCGTTGAACCGGATGGGGTCGTGCTCTTTGATATAATCTCTGTGCATCCGTCCCCAACGACCAATAGGTCTGTTTTCCTCCGGTAAGCGAATATCGGGAATATAGTAATCACCACAACGGATATAGTTCAGTTCCTGCATCATATGTACCTCCACAAAAGCGTTTTTACGGGTAAAAAAAGAAGCGATACCCGGTTATCAAACCAAGTATCGCTAACTTTTGTTTAGCCAACCCCGTCTGACAGATGCCGTAAAATAGTTAAATTTTTAGTTTAACTGTTTTACGAGCACCCGCCATTTTTCGGGGTGGTTTTTTAGTTATCCATTATGCATTAAATCAAATCTTTAATCAGTGCGAATGCTTCCTCATCGCCAACCACGGTTACATCAGGGTGCAACTGAAGTACAGATGCGGGTACCTGAGGAGTAATATCGCCGAAGAAAGACTTCTTCAGGATTTCTGCCTTACCGGCACCATTAGCAACCAACAAAATCTTCTTTGCATTCATGATGGTCTGGATGCCCATGGTGTATGCCTGGGTGGGAACATCTTCGATGGAAGCAAAGAAACGTGCATTTGCATTGATGGTGGATTCGGTTAAGTCTACACAGTTGGTGAGTTTAGGGAACACATCTGCGGGCTCATTGAAACCGATATGTCCGTTATGACCGATACCCAGAAGCTGTAAATCAATGCCGCCGGTAGCTGCGATGATTGCTTCGTATTTTGCACAAGCTTCTTCGGGATCCTCAATGGTACCATCAGGTACATTAGTGTTTGCAGGGTCAATGTTAATCTTGCTGAACAAATTCTTGTTCATAAAGTAGTAGTAGCTCTGGTCGTTGTCGTGGGTCAATCCCTTGTACTCGTCCAAATTTACGGTGGTTACTTTGGAAAAATCCAAATCACCCATAGCACATCTTTCTGCCAGACAATTGTACAGACCGATGGGGGTAGAGCCGGTTGCCAGACCAAGTACAGAATCTGCTTTTTCAATCAGCTGTGCGCTAATCACGTTAGCGGCACGTCTGCTCATTTCGTCATAATCTTTCGCACAAATAAATTTAATCATATGATATCCATCCTTTCTACCGAATATTATTTCAAATTCACAGAAAAATCATAACACTTATACCCTACTTTGGCAATAAAAATTTGTATCATGGAAGGGTTTGTGTTATAATCAAAATAACTATGTAAATTTAAATGGGAAAGTATGCTTTTTTACTATGATGAGGTGTTTCCATGTATGAACAGCTAAAGAAAAATACGGTGTCTGCACAGAATCAACTTGCTTCCGGTAAGTATGTGCGGATAGAAAACCCTGACGGCAAAGGCAAAAAGGTGTTGTTTGTGGGCAATTCCATTACTTTTCATGAACCCTCTTTGCAGGTGGGATGGACGCTTACTTGTGGTATGTCAGCTTCCGCGCCTGAAAAAGATTATGTGCATCAGGTGATGGCAAGAATAGAAGAGAAGTCGCCGGATGCTTCCTATGCCATTTGTCAAGTGTCCCATTGGGAACATGATTATAAAAACGGCAAAAATGTGTATGAAGATTTTGTTACAGCCAGAGAATATGACAAAGGTGTCATAATTATGAGGCTGGTGGACAACTGTCCTTTGGATGGTTTTGATGGTAAGGCGCTGAGACAAGCGTATCTTGATTTGGTTGATTTCTTAAATCCCACAGGGAAAGCTAAAGTAATCCTTACCACCGGTTTTTGGAAGCACCCCGGGGATGAGGTGATACTGCAGATCGCTGAAGAAAAAGGTTGGCCCTGTGTATACCTTGGCGATTTGGGTGAAATGGATGAGATGAAGGCATTAGGAAGATTTGAACATCGTGGCGTGGCGATCCATCCCGGTGATTTGGGTATGGAAACCATAGCCGAAAGAATTTGGCAGAAACTTGAGTTATAATTTGGAGATATCCGTAGATGAGAATAAAAACATTTCTTCTACAATCGAAAAATGTGGAGCGAGATAGTTACCTGTGGAATACCATGGGTGGGTTGCTGCGTGGATTCCGCTCGGTGGTCTTTTTGATGATTCTGAGCAGAACCGTGGGTCTTGTGATGGCAGGCATTTTTTCCATTGCCAATGCAAATTCCAATCTGTTCCTGCATATGGGCAATTATAATATGCGGACCTTCCAAGTGTCCGATGTGAAGCGGGAATACACGTTCAAAGAATATTTGACTTCCCGTTTTGTGACCATTGGTGCCATGATTGCCATTTCTGCGGGATACGCGCTTTTTGCCGGTTGGAACAATGCCTATACCTGGGAAAAGATATGGATTCTTATCTGGATGTGCCTCTACAAAGTAGCGGACGCATTGGAAGATGTGTTCTTTGGTGAGTTCCAAAGAAAAGGACGCATGGATATCGGCGCCAAAATTATGACGGTGCGACTGTTGTTTACGATGATAGTGTTTGCCGGCCTGGTGATTTTCACCAAGGACTTGCTGTTGACCATTATTTTGTCCACGGTGCTGACTATGATAGCATTGCTTATACTATTGTGGTGCGCCAGAGATGAATTGCCCCGTGGCAAGGAGCAGGGCATAGAGGATGAAATTGACGATGCAAAAGAGGGACGCGGACAGCGGATAATCAAGCTTCTGCGGGTTTGTTTCCCTGTGTTTGTCAGTGGCTTCCTTTCTTTCTATATCAGCAATGCGGCCAAGTACGCCATTGACGGTGCCTTGGTGGACGAGTATCAAGGATGGTACGGATATATTTCCATGCCGGTGTTGGTAATCGGTATGTTGAACGGCTTTATCTTTAATCCTACACTGTATGCATTATCTAAGGCGTGGAGCGAAGGGGAAATAGGAAAATATGTGAAAAAGGCGGGGCTTTTGCTTTTGGCCATAGCAGGCATTACGCTAGGTAGCGTGGGAGGTGCTTATTTCCTAGGTGTACCTGTATTGTCCTTGTTATTTGGGGAAGATTTGTCCCGTTTCAAATGGGAGTTGTTGCTTTTGCTGGTGGCAGCAGGATTCACGGCAGCATCCGATTTTATGGCTGCAATGATTACCATTATGCGTCGGCAAAGGATGTTGTTGTATGGATACGGATGTACTGCATTGCTGGCGCTTTTGCTGGCTAAGGGCATGGTGCTTCGGTTCCAAATGATGGGCGCAGCACTGTTGTTTACTCTATTAGAGGTATGTCTGTGCCTGTTCTTTGTGGTGATTATCATTTATGGTTTGTGTAAACATGAGAAGATAGAGAGGTAGTACAATGAATATCGTATTGTTGTCAGGTGGTTCCGGAAAAAGACTTTGGCCCCTTTCCAATGATGTCAGGTCTAAACAATTCATCAAGATCTTCAAAAACCAGGAGGGCGATTATGAGTCCATGGTCCAGAGAGTATATCGCCAGATTAAGAAGGCCGATAGCAGTGCGTCTGTAACCATTGCCACATCGAAAACGCAGGTTTCTTCCATTCACAATCAGTTGGGAGAAAATGTGGGTATTTCCATAGAGCCCTGCAGACGCGACACCTTTCCGGCGATTGCGTTGGCGACAGCGTATCTGACGGATGTGAAGGGGATTTCTGAAGAGGAAGCGGTGGTGGTTTGCCCCGTGGACCCTTATGTGAACGATGATTATTTTCAGGCGCTGAAGGAACTTTCTGCCCTGGCACAACAGGGGGAAGCAAATCTTGTATTGATGGGCATTGAGCCCACCTACCCAAGCGAAAAATATGGATATATCATCCCTACTTCTGCTGAGCATGTGAGCAAGGTAGAGACCTTCAAGGAAAAGCCGGATGTGAAGACGGCGCAGGATTACATTGACAGGGGAGCACTCTGGAATGGCGGGGTGTTTGCCTACAAACTAAAATATGTGCTTCAGCGGGCCCACGAGCTGATTGATTTTACAGATTATTATGACCTGTATACAAAATACGAGACCTTAACCAAAATCAGCTTTGACTATGCGGTGGCGGAGAAAGAAACTGACATTAGTGTCATGAGATTCGCCGGCGAGTGGAAGGATCTTGGTACATGGAATACCTTGACGGAAGCCATGGAAGAAAATGTGGTAGGCAAGGGAATTTTAAATGAGACCTGTGAGAATGTCCATGTGCTCAACGAATTGGATATGCCCATATTGTGTATGGGACTGAAAGATGTCATCGTGGCAGCCAGTGCGGAAGGTATCATCGTTTCTGACAAGGAGCAGTCCAGTTACATCAAGCCCTTTGTGGATGCCATCGACCAGCAGATTATGTTTGCAGAAAAATCCTGGGGTAGTTTCAAGGTGCTGGATGTACAGGAAGAAAGCATGACTATTGCAGTTACTTTGAATGCGGGGCACAAGATGAATTATCATTCCCACCAAAGAAGGGATGAGGTATGGACGGTGATTTCCGGTCAGGGCCGTACCATTGTGGACGGCATGGAACAGCCTGTGGCACCCGGTGATGTGATTACCATTCAGGCGGGTTGCAAACACACGATTATTGCTGATACACAGTTGCGCGTCATAGAGGTGCAGCTGGGAGAAGATATTACAGTGGAAGACAAGTGCAAGCACGAATTGGAGGAGTAGAAATGCCGGCCAAACCATTTTTATGTAAACCGGCGGGAAAGGACTATTTGTGGGGTGGCAACCGGCTGAACGAAGAGTTTGGCAAGGGAATTGCGTTAAGTCGCTTGGCAGAAACGTGGGAATGCTCCACACATCCGGATGGCCCCAGCACAGTGGCAGATGGTGAATTTGCCGGCTGGACACTGCGTCAGGTGTTAGAACAGCATCCGGAGTATTTGGGCACACATCCTGAAACATGTGGTGAATTGCCCATCCTCATCAAGTTCATAGATGCCAGACAGGATTTGTCTGTGCAGGTGCATCCGGACGATGCTTATGCGGCCCTTCACGAAGATGGTGCGTCCGGCAAAACGGAGATGTGGTATGTGCTGGATGCCGAGGAAGATACTCGATTGGTTTATGGTTTTTACAATGACATAGAGGAAGAGGTCCTTCGGGCCAGCCTGGAAGATGGTACGGTAGAAAAGTATCTGCAAAAGATCCCCGTACACAGGGATGATGTCTTCTTTTTGGAGGCGGGTACTGTGCATGCCATCGGTGCAGGTGCATTGATTGCGGAAATTCAGGAAAACTCCAATCTGACCTATCGTATGTACGATTATGGACGAAGGGACAAAGACGGACAGACGCGCCCCCTGCACATCGAAAAGGCGTTGCAGGTGGCCAATCGAAAGAGTTCTGCTACCCCCAGGCAGCCCATGCGTCTGTTGCGGTACGAAAAGGGATGTGCAAAAGAGTTTTTGTGCCGATGCAAATATTTCCAGGTGGAGAGAATGCTGGTGCATACCTTCGGGACGGATGAGGGCGTGCGTTATCAGGCGGGCAGTAATTCTTTTCAGGTGCTGTTGTGCTTGGAGGGCAGTGCCCGGTTAAGCGGCGAGGAATGCCATATTTCAATGAAAAAGGGTGATTGCGTTTTTGTTCCGGCAGACTCCATTCCATTGGAAATTCACGGGAAAGCACAGTTTTTGAGCATCAGTTGCTGATTTGTCTGTGTCAGAAATTTATGGTAAAATAGATTCGTTTAGAAATAAAAATCCGTCCGGTGGCGTAGCCCCGGGCAAGAAATAAAATCAGGGAGGTATCCCATGGAAAAATTAGCAGTTTTTGGCGGTAATCCCGTCAGCGAATACAAAATATCCTACGGCCGTCAGTGCATCGAGGAGGACGACATTGCGGCTGTGGTAGAGACTTTGAAAAGTGACTATCTCACCTGCGGACCTAAAATAGCGGAGGCGGAAAAGAAACTGTGTGAAATTACAGGTGCAAAATATGCGGTGGTGGTGTCCAACGGAACGGCAGCATTGCACATTGCAGCTATGGCAGCAGGATTTCAGGAGGGAGACGAGGTAATCGTCAGCTCCATCACCTTTGCGGCTTCTGCCAACTGTGTGCTATATGTGGGTGCAAAACCGGTATTTGCAGATATTAAGTCGGATACTTACAATATAGATCCCGATGGGGTGCGTCGTTTGATTACACCGAAAACCAAGGGAATCATTGCAGTAGATTTCACCGGACAAGCGGTAGAGCATAAGGAATTACTGGAGATCTGTCGGGAACACAATCTGGTGTACATCGAAGATGCAGCCCATGCCATCGGCACCAAGTATGAGGGCAAGGGCGTAGGAAGTATTGCAGATATGACTTGCTTCAGTTTCCATCCGGTAAAAACGGTTACCTGTGGAGAGGGTGGCGCAGTGACCACAAATGATGAGGCAATCTATCGCAAACTGTTACAGTACAGAGCTCATGGCATTACCCGCGTGGCGGAAGAGATGACCAATCCCAGTGATGCAAAATGGTACTATGAGCAGGTAGACCTGGGCTATAATTATCGTTTGACAGACATCCAGGCGGCGATGCTGATGACCCAGTTGGATAAACTGGATAAATTTTCAGCCCGCAGAAGTGCCATCGTGAAAAAATATAATGAAGCTTTTGCTGAAATGCCTGAGATAATTGTGCAGAGAGAGATTTCTGAATCGGATACCACCAGACATCTGTACATTCTCAGATTGAATTTAGAACGATTGACCTGTGACAGGAGAGCATTTTTTGATGCCCTTTGGGCAGAGAATATTTGTCCCCAGGTGCATTACATTCCGGTGTATTGGCACTCTCATTATGAGAGATTAGGCTACGAAAAGGGACTTTGCCCCAATGCGGAAAGTTTATACAAGTCTATGTTGAGTCTGCCTTTGTACTATACCTTGTCGGATGAGGAAGTGAATATGGTAATCGCCGCTGTGAAAAAGGTACTGGCACATTATCGTAAATAGGAGCGAAATTTTATGAGGGAGAATAAAAAAGCAAAAATTACAGACAGTTTGATTTTTACCGGTCTGCTTTTGGCGGTATCGGCTGTTATGTTGTTGCTTTTTTATAGGCAGTGCACCGGCAGTGAGGCTTTGTATCACTCTGATATGAAGGCCTATATTCTGGAAATGCAGGGATTGGACAGCGGATACAGTTTCCCTTATCCTGTGTTGTTCAAATTGTCGGCTCTGTTCCATTTGGCGGTTTCCCCTGAGCTGTCTGTGGCATTGGCAACCATGGTGTTAAATGCACTTTCTATGGTTTTTACGAAATTGATTTTTAATAGAATGACCCAACCGAAAAATTTGATTGCAGGTATTGCTGTCAGCGTGGCTACGATTGCGATGTTTTATCTATCCATGCTGTTTCCCCCTGCGGGTCTCTATTTACCGGGGATTAAATTCCGCTATCTGGGCGTGTTTACCCCGAACCCGTTCCATAACGCCACCTATTTGGCGGCCCGTCCCTTTGCAATCCTGGCCTTTGCCTGGTTCGTGAAATTACTGGGCCGATATGAGGAGGGCTGGAGCCGGGAAACGGCCAGAGACTATGTGGGCTTTGGATTGACTTTGTTGGTAGCCACTATGACAAAGCCAAGTTTTACCTTGGTGATGGTGAGTGCGGCGGCGGTGATTATGGCGTACCGCCTGATAGCAAATAAGTTTAAGACCATCGTGCCTACTCTGCAGTTGGGGCTTGCGTTTGTGCCTACGCTGGTTGATTTGCTCTACCAGTACCGGGGCGTGTTTGTGCCGAAAGAAGGCGCGGAAGGTGGCGTGGGATTTTGTCTTGGAGAAGTCTGGGCCCAGTACTCCGGCAATGTGCTTTTGTCGGTGGCACTGGCTGTGGGTTTCCCGCTTTTGGTGCTGATTTTAAACACAAAGGATTGTAAAAAGAATTCTTTGCTTCGTTTTTCCTGGCAGTTCTATTTGGTGGCCTTTTTGGAAGCATTTTTCCTGTATGAAAAAGGATTCCGCAAGTTTGACTTTAATTTTTCCTGGGGATATATGTACGGTATCTTCTTTGTACATTTCGCGGCGTTGGCGGTATTGTTGAAGAAGACATTGATAAAACCTGAAGATAAAAAGCAAGTGATCTTGTTGTGCCTGCAGTGGTTGGCTTTTGCAGCACATCTTGTTTGTGGTTTACTCTACTTTAAGAGTATTTTTATGGGGGCTATGTATTATTAGACGAAAGCCATCGACGGAGGATAGTAATGAAAGATTGGAAACGCATTTTCTATCTCATATGTTTTGCCGGCGTGATGGTCATTGACTGGACCCGAGGTGGTTTTACTTGGGAATGTTGGGCGGCCAGCACCAATCTGGTGGCAGTTCTTCTGGCTGCGCTGGTGGCGGTGAACCTTTCCTGGAAGCAGGAGAGGCTGTTGCCCTATTTGGCGTGGACCGGTTTGTGGCTGGTGGGAACTGTGGCTGGTTACTACGTTTGGAAAAACAATCCCGGCACGGTGTTTCTCGGACAATTCTTCACTGCGGCAGCAGGCATCCTATGTATGGGAGTGATTGCCCTGCGCCTGGTGCGTCAGTGGTTGACGCAAAAGAAAAACTGTAAAGGTATCCATGTGCCAGCGGCGTTGATGGCAGTGATGTCGGTGCTGATGGTACTTTCTCCCTTGGGAGAGATTTGGCCTTTTTATTTCTTGGTAGCCTTTGGGCTGTTTTATCTGGCTCCTATCGGTGAAGAAGAAAAGAAAAAAATGCTGCTTGGTGTTTCGGAAGGCACTGTTTTAGGTTTCTTTATCATTCAAATTTGGGCATTTGGATTCCGCCCTTATGATGTGGTGCGTTATAGTGGAGCCTACAACAATTGTAATATCAATGCTCTGTGTTACGTGGTGACTTACATTTGTGTGCTATATCGGTTGCATCTTCTGTGGCAGGAAGCAGACAAGATGGGGCATAGCGAGGATTCCGTCAGTGCGACTAAGAAAAGAAGATGGCTTATTATATTCCATTTTGGCTTGGCAGCAGCGTTGGTAGGGTTTGTGCTGTTGACCATGACCAGAACAGCATTGTTAGCAATTATTGGTCTCACTTTGGTATTTGCAATCTTGGAATTGTTGATATATCGCAAAGTGATATTCCGACAAATGTTCTGTTATGTGGTTGGATATCTTCTTTGTGTGGTGCTTTTGTTTCCCTGCGTGTATGCGTCCGTGAGATATCTGCCGACTATCCTGCATCATCCCGTATGGTGGGGAGGAGAATACTCCGTAGATAAAGTGCATTCCTTCGACCCTTGGAACTCGGACAAATATGTATCCTTTGACGAGGTGATGGACATTTTATTGCGCCGTGTAGGATTGGGGGAAGATGCAGAGCTAGAAGATGATGCCTTGCAGGAGATGGAAAATTCTGATATGACAACCATCCTTTATACGGAAGAAGACGGTGAACTGTTGACCGGAGAAGCGGCGAAAAGTTCCATGCGGGTGCGCCTGGCAATCTACAAGAAGTATTTGCAAAACTTAAACTTCACAGGTCATGAGTTGGAGGAAGGGTATATGCCTATTACACCTACCTATCATGCATGGCACGCACAGAATGTGTTGATTCAAGTGCTGTTTTACTATGGCCTTCCGGCCGGTATCCTTTTTGCAGTGCTGATGGTAATGGCGGGATGTAGGGCAGTGAAGTCCGCGTTTCATAATCGGGAGGGTGGTATGCTTCTGCTACTGGTCTGGCTATTGTTTATGGGCTATGGCATGATGGAATGTGTATGGTATCCCGGACAGAGTATCCTGTTTTATGTTTATCTGGTGTTCAGTATGAGACACAAAAAGGTAGAAGATGGAAATTAATTGTGGTATAATATTTTAAATATGCATATTTGTCGGCAGACAAAAAGAAATGGTATGAAATCAGAGAGGAAAATACAATGGATAAGATAGCTGTTTTGATTCCCTGTTACAATGAGGCGCAGACCATCGGGAAGGTGGTAGGAGATGTGCAGAAGTATTTGCCGGAAGCGGTTGTATATGTATACGATAACAACTCCAAGGATGATACTGTGGAGATTGCTAAGGCGGCAGGGGCAGTGGTCCGTTATGAATATAAGCAGGGCAAGGGAAATGTCATCCGCAGAATGTTCCGTGAAATTGATGCAGAGTGTTATCTGATGATTGATGGTGACGACACCTATCCTTTGGACTGCGCTCGTGAGTTGGTGGACAAAGTGCTACATCGCAATGCTGATATGGTGGTGGGCGACAGATTGTCTTCCACATATTTTACGGAGAATAAGAGACCCTTTCACAATTTCGGTAATAGTTTGATGAGAGCAGGTATCAACTGGTTGTTCAAATCCGACATCAAGGATATCATGACCGGATACCGTGCATTCAGTTATGAATTTGTAAAGACCTTCCCTGTGTTTTCCAAGGGATTTGAGATAGAGACCGAGATGACCATCCATGCGGTAAACTATAACATGCAGGTGGAAAATGTGGTGGTGGAATACCGTGACAGACCGGAGGGAAGTGAGTCTAAGCTGAACACATACAGTGATGGTATGAAGGTCATCCGCAAAATGTTGCAGCTTTATAAAAACTACAAGCCCATGCAGTTCTTTGGGCTGATTAGTTTGGCGTTGGTGCTGTTGGCTGCCATTTTTGTGACACCGGTATTTGTGGAGTATTTCAAAACCGGTTTGGTGCCCCGGGTTCCTACTTTGATTGTGTGTGGATTTATGGTATTGGCTTCCATTCAGTCCTTCTTCTCCGGTATGATTTTGGCTATTATTGCAGCCAAGGACCGCAAGGATTTTGAGTACAGATTAAACTGCGTACAGCGTAAAAAATAAAAGGAGTTTTCGGTATGAACAGCTATCAGGATACAGCTGTTGGTATCTACCTGCGCCCTATGACTGTGGAAGACACGGACAGAATCGTGGCATGGCGCAATGAGATATCAGTAAGGAAAAACTTCATATATCAGGAACTGTTTACCGCAGAAGGGCATCTTCGCTGGATTCGTGATATGGTGGAACCCGGCAAGGTGGTACAGTTCATTATCTGTGATATGACTACGGATCAGCCTTTAGGGTCGGTGTATGTGAGAGATATCGATAGAACGCATCACAAGGGAGAATATGGAATATTCTTGGGTGAGGACGGTGCCAGAGGTCGAGGCGTAGGTACTGCAGCTGCGAAATTAATGTTGCAGTTCTGTTTTGAGGAATTGAATCTGCATCGAGTATATCTGCGTGTGTTTGCAGAAAATATAGCAGCAATTCGTAGCTATGAGAAGGCGGGCTTTGTCAAAGAAGCAGTGTTGAAGGACGATGTGTGCATCGACGGAGTGTTCCGAGACATCGTTTGGATGGCTAAGGTGAATGTGGAGGAATCACATGAAAAAGATTAGTTTTGTAATTCCCTGTTATCGTTCAGAGAAAACTTTATCGGCTGTGGTAAAGGAAATTCAGGATAAATTGAATACAATGCCGGAGTTTACCTTTGATATATTTCTGGTAAATGACTGTTCTCCTGACAATACATTGGAAGTGATTCGGGGACTATGCGAACAGTATGACAATATCAAGGGCATCAGTTTTTCTAAAAATTTCGGACAGCATGCGGCGTTGATGGCTGGACTTCGTCATTCGGACGGGGATTACGTGGTTTGTTTGGATGATGACGGCCAGACACCTGCAGATGAAGTGGATAAGCTGATTGCCAAATTGGAGGAAGGCTTTGATGCAGTGTATGCAAAATATGATCACAAGCAGCATTCTTCCTTCCGTAATCTGGGCAGCAAGGTAAATGAACTGATGCTTCGCGTGATGTTGGATAAACCTGCAGATTTGTATGTGTCCAGTTATTTTGCAGTGAAGCGATTTGTGGTAGACGATATGATTTGCTACGCAAATTCTTATCCTTATGTGATTGGGCTGGTGCTTCGTACCACCAAGAATATCGCCAATGTGATGGTAAATCATAGAGAGCGAGAAGAGGGAAGCAGCGGCTATACCCTGCGTAAACTGATGAGTCTTTGGTTCAACGGATTCACTGCATTTTCTGTAAAACCCCTCCGTATTGCCACTATGGTAGGTGGATTTAGTGCGTTTTTGGGTTTTGCCTATGGACTTTATACGATTATCAAACGTTTTGTGAATCCCAATGTTCCCATGGGATTTAGTGCAATGATGTCAGCCATCGTATTTTTTGGCGGCATGATGATGTTGCTTTTGGGATTGATTGGCGAGTACATCGGCAGAATCTATATCAGTCTGAATAATTCTCCCCAGTATGTGATTCGTGAGAAGATGAATCTGGGTGATAAGTAGACAGTAACGAGAGGACTTGTAGCATGAAACATCGGTTTGCATGGTGGAAACAGCCGGAAAATCGAATGAAATTGGTAAAAGCAGCCATTATGGGGGTACTTCCCCTTTTGTGCTGTCTGGTATATTGCGCATTTCAGGGCCGGGGAATCGGTCAGGTCTATCTGCCCAACTCTGAGTGGAATGACGAATTGTTCTATTTCAAACAGGTAGAGAGTATCGTAAATTTCGGATACCCCCAAGGTTTTTTTGGTTTCAATGAAAGTCACGCTTTGAAACTTTCCTTTGCGGCCTGGAGTCCTGTGTTGGTGTTCCCCTGGATTCTTTGGGGACTGTTGTTTGGCTGGAATTTGATGTCCCCTATTTTATGCAATATTGTTTTGATGATGATCGCTTGTTTTGTATTTGGCTGGCTGGTGAAACCTACCTGGAAACAGTTGGGGACCTGGGCAGCGTTGTTTTGTTTATACACCCCTTTTGTACGGTACATGCTTTCCACTATGCCGGAGGTGATTTGCTTTAGCCTGTTGATTGTTTTCTACGGGTTGGCAATTACCTATCAGCGGGATGAGAGAAAGGGGTATTTGGCAGGTATGTTTGTGCTGGCAGCACTGCTTACCCTGATGCGCCCTTATCTGTTATTGTTCCTCCTGTTGCCTTCCTACCACCTGATTCGGAAACAGGGCTGGAAGGGTGCGCTGGGAGCGGGGGGCATCTTCGGTGTGGTGTTGGTGTTGTACTGGGCCATCAAGCATTACTTGGGCGCAGAGTATTTTGCTCCACTATTCTTCACGGACTGGGTGGATGCTTTCTTTACCCAAGGAATCTTTGGAGGACTGCGATATACCCTGGGCAAATTGTATTATATGGGGGCGGATTTTGTGCATCATACGGTGCAGGGCTTCCGTACAGGACTTGCCTCCGGGGCATTCTTTGCAGGATTTTTGGTTTGTATGGGCATTTTGCTGGTACAAAGTGCACGTGATTTGGTGGCATGGTGCAGAGACAGAAAAGACAAAGAAGATATCGAAGCAGAGAATAGAAAAGATAACAACGGGACGGCATGCGAAGGTGGAGTTCGCAACGGTCTCATAGCCATAGAGATGCATTTGGCACTTTGCTTTGTGGCAATGCTGTTTGCACTTTTGTTGATGTACAAACTCACAGAGGGCAGCAAACACCTGTTGACTTTTATGGCAGTGGCGGTGTTTGTAATCCCTATGTTAAGGACCAGATTTTCTGCAAAGTCCATTTTGCTGGGCGTTACATTTCTATACTTTTACAGTATTATGGCACTGGACCCTTATGATTACCAGGTGCCCTTTATGACCGAACAGAGGGCTGAGAGTGTGGAACTTTGGCAACAGGAAACAGCAGAACAAATGGAACTTGTGGCAGAAGGTACGCCGAATTTTGACAATGTGGTAATCTGGACCTTCAGTGATGTGGTGGAAGGAAATAGTGTCAATACCCAATGGCAGCTTTTGTATGCATTGCCGGAAGGATTTGGAATCAGCTGTTGCATGCCGGATTATGTAAAGGAAAACTTCGACAACTTGCAGGCGGGATATATCTGTGTGGTGCCGGGAGGCGAAATTGAGCAGATGTGCACGGAAGCAGGGTATGAGAAAATCGTGGCTGCAGAAAATGCGGTGCTTTATCAAAGGTAGAAGTCGGTAATCGTAGCTCCGGTGATGAGCAGATTGAGTTGAACTTCAGCGGAAATGAAAGAGGAAAGACATGAAAATTGCCTGGACAAAGGAGAAAATTGCATATTTTATTATGTTGTCCGTCACAGCGCTTCTTGGGTATGGATTTCTCATCACCCACGGCACTGTGGGCATTGACGATACCCCCTATCACTATTATTTTGACCAAGGCTTAAATGTGGTGGTGGGAAGATGGGTGCTTTTTTTGGTGAATAAAGTATTTGCCATTGCTGATTTTGCACCCTTTTTTACGGATTTGGCAGGTGTCTTGATTCTGATGGTTGCCGTGTCTGTGTGGATGAAGTTGTTTTATCAGATTTGTGGCAGGCAAATCCCCGGTTGGGCGTATATCTTTGGCGGCTCGGTCTTTTTATCTTGCCCCTTAATCAGTGAGGTATATACCTACCACCTTCATAATGGAGTGTCTTTGGGATACCTTTTTACAGGGGTTAGCCTGTTATTTTTGGAAAAGTTTTACGAGCATACAGGAGAGAAAAGACACAGAATGGCGTCTGTTTTTGGGGCCGTTCTTTCTTTGTTTATCGCAGCGGGATGTTATGAGTCCTTTGTGATTGTGTGGCTAGTAGGCGCGATGCTGGTGCTTCTGGCAAAGCGTTACGCAGGCGTTTCTTGTGCGGTGTTCAAAAGTCTGCTTGTGATGGCCGGAATCGTGGTGGCGGCAATTCTGTTGCGGGGGCTGATGAGCTTGGCATTGATTGGTATCTTCGGATTGCAGGATTTACGGGATCAGGCGGTGCACCGCTCTGTGGCGGAGATGCTGGGATGGATGTTTGAGGCAGATGCCTGGCCGGAATTTGCCATGGCACTGAAGCGCATGTATGTGCAGTATTTTGCTTTTGGCTATGTGTATTATCCTGTGAAAATATTTGTGTGGACAGGCTTTTTGATGGTTGTATGCGGAGTGATTTTTGCCATTATTAAAAAAGACCTTTGGATTTTTTTACTGACGCTGGGAACCTTTGTGGCGGCCTTTCTGTTGGTGGTGATAGAGGGAAGCGCAACATTGTACCGCTCTGCACAGTTTTTGCCCTTAATCTGTGGATTTGGTGTGTTGCTTTTGGGATATTTACTGAAGAAACTGTCTGCGAAGGTAAGGTGGTACGGCCTGTGCCGCGGCGTAGCCATTGTTTTGTTGAGTGCTGTTTTGTGGAATCAGTGTGCGGATTTGAACAAATGGTTCTATATGGACTGGATGAAATATGAGGCGGCCAAGGAAACGGCAGGCAGAATTTATTATGAGTTACGAAACGGATTTGACACATCCAAACCGGTGGTGTTTACCGGAGTTGCAAATCCTCCTAAGGGAATTATAAATGACGCATATGTCACTTTTTATTCCGAGGAATATTACAAAATTAAGCGTTTGACAGATTGGGTAGATGAGGATCTGCTTTCTAAATATTTCCGTGAATATGGTGTGTGGGTGGCACAAACGCCGGCGCTTTCTGTTTTGGATTGGGGAATCAATGCCTTTGAGGGTGGAGAAGAAATGCAGCGGTTTTTCCGTATGCATGGCTATGATTATGTAGTAAATAAGGATAGGGAAGTGTTTGCCGAGGCCAGTGAGCGTTCGATGGAGTGGCCCAAATTCCCTGCGGAAGGCTCTATACAGGATATGGGGGAATATATTATCGTGCACCTGTAAAAAGGTCATATTTTTGAATATATTTTGAATTTGACGGCGGAAATATTACGATATTCTTAATTTTTTCTTGTAAATAGAATAGGTTTCCGCTTTGCAAAAAAGATTTATGGTATAACTGAGTATTAGAGGAAGAAAACCATGAAACGACTTATGAATAAGGCGAATTTATGGCAGATAGGCGTACTTTTATTGTTGGTGGTTGCATTACTTTTCTTTGTAGGACAGAAGGAAGGCTACCATATGGACGAGGTGCTGTCCTATCAATTGGCCAATTCTGAATACAATCCGTTTATCATCACCAACAAGCCAGTGGGGCGCTTGGCACAATTTATGTCCGATGAGATACAGGGAGATACCCTGTGGGAAACTGCGGGAAATTTGTGGCGCACCGCCATGGATGTGGTAAGGAACGGAAGCGGAAGTAAATTAATGCAGAGCAAAGCGGTGGAATACCCGGAAGCAGTTTGGTTTTCCCGTCAACAGTTTGTGGACTATATGACGGTGAATGAAAGTGATGGATTCAATCCTCTTTCTGCCTATCTGGGGGCCCAGGCTGACACCCATCCGCCGCTATATTATATGGCATTACACACTGCCTGCGCGTTGGTGCCCGGAAGTGCGTCCCCTGTGATTGCAGGATGCTTGAACATATTGCTTTTGTTGGGCACCTGTGTGCTGATGATGAAGTTGTTTGGTTATTTGGAGCAAAAAGGGATTTTCTCAAAAAACTGGGGATTGCTTTTGGGAATGGCAGCAAGCCTACTGTATGGGCTGTCTGCCGGTGGGATTTCCACGGTGCTTTTGGCGAGAATGTACGGGCTGACCACCCTGTTTGCCGTGTGGAGTTTCTACCTTCACGTGAAACTTTGTTTCGAGGGCGGGCTCCGAAAAAGATATATTGCCTTGGCAGTTGTTACTGCGGCGGGATTCTTATCCCAGTATTTCTTCGTGTTTTATTGTATTCCTTTGGCATTGGTGACAGTTGTTCTTCTGGCTGTTTCTCAAAGGAAGAAGGAAATATGGCGATATGTTGCCACAATGGTTGGCGCAGCCGCATTGGGTGTGGGATGTTTCCCCTTCTGTATTCCGGATTTGTTTTCCAGTACCATGGGGAATTCTGTAACCGGTGGATTTGCCTTCAGCTTAGACCGGTTCTCTCAGACAGTGTCTGCGATGGCAGGCGTGGGATTGGACGGCTTCTTTGGCAAGCGCATCCTGGGGTATGTGTTGCTGACCCTTATGGTGGTTACCGTAGTATTGCTGAAACTGCGGAATCGGGCAACAGGGCAGAAAATCCGCTTCGAAACAGCTAAGCTTCCGGAGGGAGAGATCCAACCCGCGGAGCAGGAGGAGCATGTGGTCAAGGAGAGGGCGATTTTTGCCTGGTTGCTTTTTGCTCCCGTCATTTTAGCATTTCTGTTGATTGCCAATATGACCATTTATTGGATGCCCCGTTATTTGATGCCTCTGTTTCCCTTCGTGGCTATGTGGATGGCGTTGTGGTTACAACGGTTTTTCGGAGTATGCCAAGGGAAATTGCGCTATTTGATTTTTGTGCCGGTAATCCTGTTCTGTGTATATCAGTGCGCCACATATTCCGGTGCCGGATTGTACAAGGGATATGAGAAACAGGTGGAACTGGCCAAAGAATATCAGGACCACAGCTGTATTTGTTTTAATGATTTTGTAAGATATTACGAAAATGTACCGGAGTTCATGGAATATGACCGGACGTTGATCACATATTTGTATGATTTTGAAATCCGTCAGGATAAGACGGAGTTGGACGCATTGCAGGAGGTCATCGTGCTCCGCAAATCGGAAGTGGATGAAGCGCGAATGTTTCGGGCAATGCAGGACAATGGCTTTGTCCTGGAGGAAAAGTTGTTGGATGCTGTGGACAGCCCTTGGGGAGACAGCATTTATCTGTGGAAAAGAAACAATTAGCGCAAAGCGCTTTGAATAAAAAGTGATGGAGATCCTTGTTATAGGAAGGAATTGTAAGCAATGCTACACATCTTGAAAAAATTAAATGTATTGTTAGATAAGAAACAAAAGCGCGCCATGGTGGGATTGATTTTCCTGATGATTATCGGTGCTGTATTGCAGACCGCCGGTGTCGGTCTGTTGGTGCAGGTGGTCAGCGTGATCATCGATGAAAAAGCAGTGGAGAATAATCATATTGTGGGTGTTTTCTACCAGATGCTGGGAAGCAAAAGCTATGAGAGTTTTGCGGTTACTGTAATGGCACTTTTGGTGTTGATTTTTGCACTGAAAAATATTTTTCTCTATGTACAGCAGAAATTGACGTTTTCTTTTATCTATACCAATCAATTCAGAACCAGCGAGCGTATGATGCGTAATTATCTGCGCAGGGGATATGAGTTTTATCTGAATGCGGACACTGCAGTGGTGCAGAGAAGCATTACATCTGATGTGAACAATATGTATGCGTTGATTTTGGCTTTGCTTCAGTTGCTTTCCGATGGGGTGCTGAGCTTGTTTGTGGTGGGATATTGTCTGTGGACCAATGGTGTGATGACGGTGCTTTTGGCTGTGTCCATGCTTTTGGTGATGTGGCTGATTAAGCGTGTGCTGAAGCCCATTATGTCCCAGGCCGGCAAAGACAATCAGGACTATTACAGCAGTTTGTTTAAGTGGATTTCCCAGACGGTACAAGGCATCAAGGAAGTGAAGATTACCTGCAAGGAGCAGTATTTTGTAAACGAGTATCGCAAATGCGGCAAGGGATATGTGGATGCAGTGCAGAAATACAGTCTGTACAATAACATTCCTAAGCTTTTGATAGAGACTGTGTGTATCGCCGTTATGATGGGGTATATGATTGCCTTGATTTTGAGTGGTGCCGGCACGGAAAATATGTTGGAGGTGATTACCACCTTGGGTGCAGCGGCTTTTGTGCTCTTGCCCTCCGTCAACCGTATCAATAACCAAATCAATTCCATCGCCTTTTTTGAACCCTTCTTTATGGGCGTTAGTGACAATTTACAGGACGAGATCGGGGATGCCAAGGTGGATATGACTTTTGCCACCGACGAGGAAGAAAAACTGCCTTTGGAACAGGCCATCCGTTTGGAAAATATTGTGTATTCCTACCCCAATTCCGATAAGTTGATTTTCGACCATGCGGACCTGGAAATTCCGGTGGGAAGTGCTGTTGGTATTGTGGGCACCTCCGGTGCAGGCAAAAGTACCATTGTGGATATTTTGTTGGGATTGTTACAGGTACAGGAAGGTACCATTTACGCAGACGGCGTGGATGTGAAGACCCGATATAGAAAATTTTTAAAGAACGTGGGCTATATTCCCCAGATGATTTTTATGCTGGATGATACCATCCGTAAAAATGTAGCCTTTGGTGTGGCTGATGATAAAATTGACGAGGAACGCATTTGGGAAGTACTGAAGGAAGCCCAGTTGGATGAATTTGTGAGAAATCTTCCCGAAGGCTTGGACACCGGCATTGGCGAGAGAGGAATCCGTCTTTCCGGTGGACAGAGACAGCGTATCGGTATCGCAAGAGCATTGTATTATGATCCTGAGGTGCTGATTTTGGATGAGGCAACCTCGGCTTTGGACAATGATACGGAGGCGGCCATCATGGATTCTATCAACCGCCTGCATGGTAAAAAGACTTTGATTATCATTGCACACAGATTACAGACCATTGAAAAGTGCGATATGGTGTATCGGGTGGAGGATGGTCAGGCCACGTTAGTGAACGCACAGGAATAGGACAGGCAGAGCATGAAATTGAGTATTATTGTGCCGGTATATAATATGGCGGCAGACCAAAAACTAAATTTTTGTCTGGATTCACTGGTGGCGCAGACCATAGGTGACTATGAGATTATTGCCGTGGATGATGCATCCATAGACAATTCTGTGGAAATATTACGGGAATATGAGGCAAAGTACCCCGACAAGATTCGTGTAGTTGCTTATTCCGAAAACAAGAGACAGGGTGGCGCCAAAAATGAAGGTTTGAAAGTGGCCCGGGGAGAGTGGGTCGGATTTATCGACAGCGATGACTGGGTGACACCGGAGTACTACGAAAAGCTGTTAGCCAAGGCAGAAGAAACCGGTGCTGATTTGGTGGGATGCGATTATAGCCTGGTGGATTCCCATACCTTTATGGTGGGACGAAAGGCCGTAAACAATACTGCGGACCAGACCGGCGAGTTGGATGTGGAGAAACATAAGAAACTTTTGTTAAATCCCGGTAGCATGGTGCTGAAGATTTACAAGCACAGTGTCATCAAAGAAAACAATCTGGATTTTCCCGATGGCATTCTCTACGAGGATAATTGTGCGGGCCCCCTTTGGAGTTTATACTTCAAGCATTTTGAGCGGGTGGAGGAATTTCTGTATTTTTATTATCAGCACACTACCTCTACGGTACATTCCGTTTCTATAGAACGATGTAGGGACAGGGTACGTGCGAAGAAAATATTTTATGAAGAATGCAAGAGTAGAGGATTCCTGGAACAATACAAAGAGGAAATCGAGTACCGTATGGCGAGATTTTCCTATATGACCACACTGTTTTCTTATATGCAGGGTGTGAAGCATCCGAAGTTATCCTTTGTGAAGGAACTGAGGAGAAGTGTTACCGATTATTTCCCGGATTTTGAACAAAATCCATATTATCAGTCGGAAGTGGATCCCGGGGAGAAAAAGCTGGTAGCAATGCAGGGCAAATCAGCGCTGTTGTTTTATTGGTATTATAGATTGCAGCTTCTGGCGCGTAAGGTAAAGTCTGCGAAAAGAAGTTGATGTGAGGACGAAGATGATTTGGATTCGTGGGGATGCAAATAAGGATATTGGAATGGGGCATGTGATGCGTTGTCTTGCTGTGGCAGAAGCCCTTCGTGACCTGGGACAGGAAGTGTGTTTCGTGGTGGCATCGGAGGATGCAGTGCCTTTGTTACAGACAAAGGGATACCCCTTTATCGTACTTTATGCTGATTACCGTCATCCGGAGATGGAACTTCCCCGGTTGGAAGAATTGCTTGCCACCCATAAGCCGGCGTTGTTTTTGGCAGACGGGTACTTCTTTACATCTGCTTATTATGAAACTGTCAGTAAATATACGAAAGTGGCTTGTTTTGATGATTTGGGACAGGCGGACCCCCAAGTAGATTTGCTGATTAATTATAATATTTATGCTTCTGAGGATTGTTACAAAGAACACAATGCGAAGAAATATCTTTGTGGCGCGGCGTTTGTCCCTTTGCGAAAAGAGTTTTCTCATGTGCCATATCAGGTGTGTGAAAAGGCAACAAAGGTGTTACTGACCACAGGTGGGGCAGATAAATATAACCTGGCAGGCCAAATATTGGAAGAAGCCATGGGGCATCCGGAGGCGTCTAAGTTAGAGTATTATGTAGTGAGTGGCAGAGCCAATCACCATTTGCCGTCCTTGCAGGCTTTAGAAAATATGCACGAAAATATCACCCTGTGTGTGGCGGTGGAGCAGATGGCAGAATTGATGAAGTCCTGCGATGTGGCCATGACCGCAGGCGGCTCTACCATATATGAGTTGTCTGCAGTGGGCGTTCCTTTTCTTTGTTTTTCCTTTGCAGAAAATCAGCAGAAATTGGTGGAGACCTATGGGGCAAACCATTGGACGGATTATGCCGGAAACTATTTGACAGATGGAAATGTAATGATTACAGACCTGACAAAGAAAATTGTGACACTTGCGTCAGATTTCAAGCATAGAAAGCAATTGAGTGAAACCCTGCGTGGTCTTGTGGATGGAAATGGGGCTATGAGAATAGCGCAAGCTTTGACCACACTTTGTAAGTGACATGAGAAGGGCAAGGGGAGAATTGCTGACGAAATAAGAGGGAAAGGGATATATGCAAAAAAGACAGATCCTGTTGACAATTTCATATGGTGCGATTGCGCTGGCTCTGTTTGCTCTTTTGTTTTGGCTGACCTTTCCTTCCCCAGAGGAAAAGACAACCAACCAAGATTATTCTGTGGTGGCTTTTGGAGACAGTGTGTTGGGATTGTATCGGGGAGAGGATTCTGTGATTTCCTTTTTGCAGCAAAAGACCGGCGAGGCAATTTTTAATGCCGCCTTTGGAGGCAGTTGCATGTCCAT
Organism: uncultured Acetatifactor sp.; assembly: GCA_904501885.1. Lineage (GTDB taxonomy): Bacteria > Bacillota > Clostridia > Lachnospirales > Lachnospiraceae > Acetatifactor. The sequence continues at coordinate 26,583 of CAJGCP010000006.1, forward strand.
GGAGAAGGGACTGAAGCAGGATTATCCCAGAGAGGCCCTGTCCATGGTTGGATTGACCAAAGCCATTTATGCAAAGGATTTTGGCGTACAGCAATCGGTGACTTGGCGGGAAAGCAATATGGAGTATTTTGCCGAGACCATAGATGTATTGGAAACCATCGATTTTACCCAAGTGGAGACAGTGATTATCCAGCATGGCCTGAATGATTACCATGCCGGACGGAAAATAGACAGCGATAGAAATGCTAAGAGTGAATACACCTATAAGGGAGCCCTTCGCAATTGTATTGAGCGGTTTAGAAAATTGAATCCCAATATCAAGATTCTTCTGGTGACCCCTTCTTTTACCTGGTATGAAGAACAGGGCACCACCTGCCTGGAGCAGGATTTTGGTGGCGGCACTTTGGACAAATACATAGCGGCACAAAAGGAAGTGGCAGAGGAATACGGGATTTCTGTGGTGGATGTGTTTGACGATACCTATCCGCACGATTCTTGGGAGCACAAGCCTGCTTACATGGAAGATGGTGTGCACCCCAATGCTGTGGGCAGGGAAATGATTGCACAGCGCATTGCTCAGGCCCTACAGGAATCGCTATAGAAACGGATGAAGTCCGGACACATGGAGCCGGTGCGTATAGGAGTAATACGAGGGAGGACGAGATATGTTGTCACCTGCAAAAGGATTCGAAAAACTAAAAATGATGATGAAAAAAGAATGGAAAATGGCATTCCTCAGCACGATTGTATTGGGATTGTTGGTGCATATGCCCATCCTGCTTTCTGATATTCCCAACCACGATGGTTTGGGCAGTTTGTATTTTGATCAGAATATGGTGACCTCCGGACGGTTTTTTCTGACGGTTGCCTGTGGGTTTTCTTCCTATTATACCATTCCCTGGATGATTGGGCTTTTGGGACTGTTGTTTTTGGGCATTGCCGCAGCTATGGTGATTGAGATTTTGGAGGTACGTCAGACCTGGGCGGTTCTTTTGGTTGGTGGCTTGTTGGTCGCTTTTCCTGCCCTGGCATCTACATTTGCCTATGTTTTTACTATGGACGGTTATATGCTGGCATTACTTTTGGCGGTAACGGCAGTACTTCTGACAAAGAAATTTAAATGGGGCTTTTTGCCCGGTGGATTGTGCCTGGCTCTGAGCATAGGTACCTATCAGGCGTACCTGCCCTTTGCTATGATGCTTTCTGTGTTTGTGATATTGATGTTATGGACCTCCACGCAAGAGAAAAAAGTGGCAACCACTCTTCGGTATCTCTATATGGGCGGTTTTGGCGTGGCATTGTATTATTTGATTTTATTCCTTTGCCTGAAGGTGCAGGGAGCTAAGCTTGCCTCTTACCAGGGGATTAATTCCGTAGGTTCCGGACAAAGCCTGGGACTTATGCATACACTGGTTTCCATCTACCGTGACTTTTTCGCTTTTACAATGAGCGGAAAGGTTTTGTGGCAAAATGTATTTGGCTTGGCAGCCATTGTACTTTTGGCAGTGGCCGTGGTGATGACTGTTGTGTTGAAGTTGAAGCAGGGCAGCTGGGGAAAGCGTTGGGTAGCATTGCTTGTGATGGCGCTGGCAATTATCGTCCTGCCTTTGCTGACAAATGCCATATTGTTGGTATCCCCTTCTGTAACCTATCATCTGCTGATGCGGTATCAGTGGGTATTATATTTGATTGGTGCTGTGGCACTTTTATCCCATTTGGGAAGTGATACCAAAACCGCTGCTGTGTTGCAGTGGACGGGGTGCCTTGTGGCAGCAGTGCTTGTTTTTTCCTATGCAGTGACCGATAACATTGCCTATGGAAATCTGGAAAAGAAATATGAAAAAACCTATGCCTACTGCCAGCGCTTGCTGGACAGAATCGAGCAGACGGATGGGTATTATCAGGGCATTCCCATCGCCATGATTGGAGTGGTGGGTGAGGAACAGTACCCTGCTACCGATTTGACTTTTGAGGTCACTTCTAATATGATAGGAATGGGTGGCGACATGCTCCTGTACACGGGAGAAAATTATAAAGCATTTATGGCAGGCTACTTAGGGGCGACTCTAAATATTCTGCCTGCGGAAGCCATGAGTGAGATGTATTACAGCGAAGAGTATATGGCTATGGATACCTTCCCCGGAGAGAATTCAATCCGCATCATCGATGGGGTAATGTACATTAAGACCGAGAACACCGCCAGATAATGGCGATTAGAGATATGGAAAGAGGAAAAAGTATGGCACTTTTGTCGATTGTATTACCGGCCTATAACGAAGAACAAAACATTGCAAATACCGCAAAGGTTTTATCGGAGTTGATGACAGAAAACCAAATCGATTATGAATTGGTTTTCATCAGCGATGGCTCCAAGGATCAAACGTACGAGGAGATCAAAAAGGTAGCAGCCAAGAACCCTCATATCAGAGGCGCACAGTTTAGCCGTAACTTTGGAAAAGAGGCAGGTATCTTTGCAGGATTGGAACTGGCTACCGGAGATGCGGTTATTGTGATGGATTGCGATTTGCAGCATCCGCCCCAGGTGATTCCCCAAATGTGGGAGATGTGGAAGAATGGAGCAGAAGTGGTGGAAGGTATCAAGTCCAGTCGTGGTAAGGAAAGTGTGGGCCATAAACTTTCTGCGGGTCTTTTCTATAAGATTATGAGTAAACTGATTAAGATGGATATGAATGCCTCTTCTGATTTCAAACTTTTGGACCGCAAGGTGGTAGATGTGCTTTTGGGACTTCCTGAAAGAAACACTTTCTTCCGTGCGCTTAGTTTCTGGGCCGGATTTAAAACAGAAACCATTACTTATGAAGTACAGGAGCGTCAGTTTGGTGAAAGCAAATGGTCTCTCTGGAGTTTGATGAAGTATGCTATTGCTAATGCCACTTCTTTTAGTACCCTACCTTTGCAGATGGTGACGGTGATGGGGGTGATTTCCATCTTGTTCAGTTTGGTTTTGGCAGTGCAGACTTTGGTGAAATTCCTGATGCATACTGCGCAGGAAGGTTTTACCACAGTGATTTTGCTGGTGCTTTTGATTGGCGGTTTTATTATGCTGAGCTTGGGCGTGATCGGGCATTACATTGCGAGAATTTACGAGGAAGTAAAGGGAAGACCCAAATATATCATCAGCGACGTGACTGACAATGTACAGGGCGAAGTTGTGGGTGCGTGGAAAAAGCGATAAGATAGATGCCGTAGAAAATATGGCATATAGAATCCATATAATTAGGAGATGATTGTGATGAAAATTAATTTCAATGTTCCCCCTTGCGGGAAGAATGCTTTCGAATATATGGCAGAATGCGTAAAGAATCAAAAGATTTGTGGTGACGGAGCGTTCACATTTAAATGCAATCAATGGATTGAGGAGAAAACCGGTACGAAGAAGTGTCTGTTGACTACTTCCTGTACCCATGCTACGGAGTTGGCTGCACTTTTGGCAGACATCCAGCCCGGAGATGAGGTGATTATGCCCTCCTTTACCTTTGTATCTACCGCAGATGCCTTCGTGCTTCGTGGTGCGGTGCCTGTGTTTGTGGATATCAGACCGGATACCATGAATATTGATGAAACCAAGATTGAAGCGGCTATCACGGATAAGACCAAGGCCATAGTGCCCGTGCATTACGCAGGTGTGGCTTGCGAGATGGACACCATTATGGACATTGCCAAGAGACACAATTTGTTTGTCATCGAAGATGCAGCCCAGGGTGTGATGTCCACATATAAGGGCAAAGCGCTGGGAACATTTGGAGAGTTTGGATGCTTTAGTTTCCATGAAACCAAGAATTACAGCATGGGTGAGGGCGGTGCGCTTTTGATCCGTGACGAAGAATTTGTAGAACAGGCGGAAATCATCCGCGAAAAGGGTACCAACCGCAGTAAGTTTTATAGAGGACAGATTGATAAATACACCTGGGTGGATTTTGGTTCCTCCTATTTGCCCAGTGATATGAATGCGGCTTATCTCTATGCACAGTTGGAGATGGCGGAAGAGATGAACGATAAGAGACTGTCCCTTTGGAATCGTTATTACGAGAACTTAAAGCCCCTGGCAGATGCGGGTAAGATTTCCCTGCCGGTGGTTCCTGAGGGCTGCGTGCATAATGCCCATATGTTCTATATAAAAACAAGGGATGTGGAAGAGAGAACAGCCTTCATTGCTCATATGAAGGCAAATGATATTCTCACGGTGTTCCATTATGTACCCCTTCATTCTGCGCCTGCCGGTCTGAAGTTTGGCCGATTCCACGGAGAGGATGAATATACCACCAAGGAAAGTGATCGTTTGGTTCGTTTGCCCTTGTATTTTGACCTATCCTTGGAGCAGGTGGATGAAATCAGCAATAAGGTAAAGGAATTCTATGCATAAAGCGAAGGAAATAATTACACATGGGAAACATGTGTTGAAAGGAATCGTGTATTTGGGATTTGGCATCCAAATCATCCTAGGGGTGATTTGGATGTGTTCTAATTTTGCCCATGCCCAGCATTTTGCACCTTCCCGCCTCGGTATTTATCAGTGGATGTTGGAATGCTTTGGCAGAGTGCCTCAGTGGGTGTATCTGTTGCAGTTGGTAATTGCATTTTTGGCAAGGTATCTGTTTGTGAGGAAGGTGGTCCTTCTTAAGAAATGGCAGGCGGTTTTTGTGACCTGTGCCCTGATGACCTTTCCCTTCTCCATGCAGTGCCATATGTCCCTGCAACCTTACTCTTTGTTGAACAGTGTTTTCTATGTGGTACTCTATTTTAGTTGCACTATTTTCGGACGGGGAAAAGAAACCGTAAGAAGAGCTATATTGCTTTTTATCACGCTCGTCCTGTTTATCGTATTTGCCTCCGGTGTGGAGAGGTCCAGAAACACTTCTGTCTCCGGACATGGATGGGAAGCACATCTGGCCAGTCGTATGGCCTGGCCTACTTTGTGGATAGACATGGAGCCCTGGTCGGAGGAACTGCGGGAAATGGCACCTTCGGGTCTTGTTTGGGAAGCGGCTTTTTCACCGGATAATATGGGAATTTTGATTGACCGCATCGAATTAAAAGCCGGAAGGGAAAAAGCCAAGGACTACTATATGGAAATGGCAAAAACCGCATGGGGCAGAAGATATCCCTCCATTGTGAGGCAATTGGCATGGGATGCCCTTGGATATACGGTAACGCCGTTGATATTCCCGCTACAGATGCAAGGTGTGGCCTATGATTCTTATTCCGGTACCAATTACGGTGTGATGATGGAACATACCCCGCGCATGACGGTGTTGTATGTGACCTATGGCTGTTGGTGGTTTGCTTGCATGTTTGCCTTGGTCGCACTGAGCGGATGCGTGCGGCTGACAGGGCACATAAAAAGCCGGCGACTGGCTTTTACCAAAGAAGAAAAACGGGCATTATTGCCCTTGACGATATGTGCAATCTACTTATTCCTGTTGGTGATGCGTGGGTCTGGTATGATGGATTATCGCCTTAGTGCCGGTGTGAATGAGCTTTGGTTGCTCTTGGCTTTTCTTGTTGTTGAGAATCAATCTGTGGAAGAGGAACCCGCAGATGTGAAAGAAGAAAGGTGAAACTGATTTGGTTTTAGGGTTATTTATATTTTCCTTAATTATCATAGTGTTGCCTGCGCTGGTGGGAGACATCTGTTCCCCGGTGTATAAGGGGAGTGGAAAGTGGGTCTTCCGTTGGGTAAGTGGGCAGTTTTTGCTTTGGGCCGGCTTTCAGTTGATTGCGGTACCGCTGATTTTGAGACAACAAGGGTTTGGGTTGGTGGTGCTTTTGTACTGGTTTTACATAGCTGCACTCCTGCTGTTGACCCTTGGTATCCGTATGCGGAGAAAAGCCTATGACTTGCTCCCCCCGGTTTCTGCAGGCAGGAAAAAAGAGAAAAACGCATGGTTGCATCATTCTCTGTGGTTTGGTTTCTGGATGCTTCTTGTACTGCAATTGGTACAGGCGGTGCGGTTGGCATATGCGGACGGTGATGATGCCTTCTATGTGTCCATTACTACCACAACGGTCAATGCGGGCACAATGTATATGAAAGATCCCTACACAGGGTTGGCCACCACGTTTAATGCCAGATATGGACTGGCGCCATTTCCGGTTTGGTGTGCCTTTTTAGCGAAGATGACAGGCTTGCATCCGGCTACTATGACGCAGGTGGCTTTGCCGGTGGTATTGATTGGCATGACCTACGCCATCTTTTATTTGATCGGCAACCGATTGTTCCCGGAGAAAAACGGACAACTTCCACTGTTTATGATGTTTACACAACTGTTGGTTCTCTATGGAGGATATTCCTTTTCCTCTGCCGCTAATTTTATGTTGGCCAGAACCCAACAGGGCAAATCCGTTTTGGGTAATGTGGTGATTCCCTTTTTGCTATTCTTATTCTTTGTTTTGATGCGTCGCTTACAAAAAAATGAAGAGGTTCCCAAGGAACTTTTCCTGTTGTTTGCGGCAGCGGCAGTGACGGGATGCATGTGCACCTCTTTGGGTGCCTTGCTGGTATGCGTATTTGTGGGTGTGACCGGACTGGTTGGCAGTATTATGTATCGCCGCTTCCGCGTGGTTTTGCCCCTGGCGATATGTGTGTCTCCCTGTTTGATTTTTGCTTTTGTATATCTGGTTCTGAAATAATGGAGGAAGTATGTGGAATGATATTGTAACTCTATTTAAGGATTATATGGGAACCGGACTGATTGTGATTTTATTTTTGGTGGCGGTACTTTACCTCTGGATGAATGAGAAGAGAAAATCCATTCGGATTCTTTTTATCTATGTGCCGGTGATTCTTCTTCTGCTATATTTCAATCCTTTGTTTGCAAGTTTGGTCTACGGTGTGGCAGGCAGTGAAATCTATTACAGAATTCTTTGGCTATTGCCCATGACCATTGTGATTGCCTATACTGCAGTGCATATTTGTGGCAAATTAAAGGGTAAGGCACAAGTTCTGTTTGCAGTTGCTATGGTTTTTGTTATTCTGGTTTCGGGAAGTTTGGTTTACCGCAATCCGTTTTTTGACGAAGCGGATAATCCATATCATATTCCGGAAGAGGTGGTGCAAATCTGTGACGCCATTGAAGTACCCGGCAGAGAGGTGATGGCGGTATTTCCCAAAGAACTGTTGCAATATGTACGACAGTATTCCGCTACCATATGCATGCCCTATGGGCGGGAGATGCTGGTGGACAGATGGAACGACAAGGACCGGAGCTTCTACGATGCCATGGAGCAGGAACAGCTCGTGATAGAAGAGGTGCTCCCCGGAGTCAATCAGTGGCAGTGTCATTACATTATTTTGCCGGCAGACAAGCCGATTGTGGGAGAGCCGGAAGAGTATGGATGGATATGGTTCGGTCAAATCGGAGAGTATGCCATTTATCGGAATACAAACTATCAGTTAAATGTGCCATAATCTGGTAGAGGGGATAAAATAAGTAACCTAAAAAAGGCTTATTTTTCGAAAAAACGACAAAATAGATTAAAATAAATCAATTTGTTATTATAAAAAATCATAATTTAGCACTTGACAATAGTAAAGTGCTACTGTAAGATATGGAAATGATGAAACACATTTTCTAGGAGGAAATATTATGAAAACAATGAAGAAAATTGCAAGTATTGCTCTTGCAACTATCATGGTAATGTCCATGATGACAGGTTGTGGTAACACAGCAGCAGATGCAGACAACAGTGCAGCAGCTGAGAGCAGCGTAGCAGTTGATGCAGCAGCTACCTTTAAGATTGGTGGTATTGGACCTATCACCGGTGGTGCAGCAGTATATGGCCAGGCAGTTATGAACGCTGCAGAGTTGGCAATCGCTGAGATCAACGCAGCAGGTGGTGTAAACGGCGTGATGTTCGAAATGAACTTCCAGGACGACGAGCACGATGCAGAGAAGTCCGTAAACGCTTACAATGTAGTTAAGGACTGGGGTGCACAGATGATTCTTGGTTCTGTAACTTCCGCTCCTTGTATCGCAGTTGGACAGAAGAGCTTTGAGGACAATATGTTCCAGATCACTCCTTCCGGTACTGCAGTAGACTGTATCCAGTATGACAACGCTTTCCGTCTTTGCTTCTCTGACCCTAACCAGGGTGCAGCAAGTGCAAAGTACATCGGCGAGAACGCTTTGGCTGAAAAGGTAGCAGTTATCTACGACAGCTCCAATGCTTACTCTTCCGGTATCTATGAGAGCTTTGCAGCAGAAGCAGTAAACTATGACTTCGAAATCGTAGCAGCAGAAGCTTTCACCGAGGATAACAATACTGACTTCTCCGTACAGTTGCAGAAGGCAAAAGATGCAGAAGCAGATTTGGTATTCCTTCCCATCTACTGTAAGGAAGCAGCTCCTTTGCTTACACAGGCTGACGGTATGGGTTATGCGCCTAAGTTCTTCAGCTGTGATGGTATGGACGGTATCCTTTCTATGGAAGGTTTCGATGCCGCACTTGCAGAGGGCGTTATGTTGTTGACTCCTTTCGCAGCTGATGCAACCGACGATATGACCGTTGCATTCGTAGCAGCTTACCAGGAGAAGTACGGCGACATTCCTAACCAGTTCGCAGCAGACTCTTACGATACTGTATATGCATTCAAGGCAGCAATCGAAAAAGCAGGCGTTACTCCTGATATGAGCGTTTCCGATATCTGCGATGCTTTGAAGGCAGCTATGTTGGAGATCTCTATCGACGGTTTGACAGGTAACGGAATTACCTGGACTGCAGATGGTGAGCCTAACAAGGAGCCCAAGGCAGTTATCATTGAAAACGGCGCTTACAAGGCAATGTAATCAATATAGTAAACAATACTGTAGGGATTGCTTCGGCAGTCCCTACTTTGTGTTATATACGATAGAAATGAATCTTGGAGGTTCACATGGAGTTTATTGAATTCTTAATTAACGGAATCCGTTTGGGTAGTGTGTATGCCCTGATTGCACTGGGATATACCATGGTGTACGGTATCGCTAAGATGCTGAATTTTGCACATGGTGATGTTATCATGGTCGGCGCATTTATTGTCTATACCACATGTAATACATTGGGATTGTCTCCCGTGGTTGGAATTATAGCGGCTGTGGTACTGTGTACGTCACTGGGCATTCTCATCGAGAAAATTGCATACAAGCCCCTGCGTGGCGCCACATCGAATCTGGCTGTATTGATTACGGCAATCGGTGTCAGCTATTTCCTACAAAATGCAGCGCTATTGATTTTCGGCGCAGCTCCTAAAAACTTTACGTCCATTGTACCCTATGAGGGCGTAAAACTTGCAGGTGGAGAAATCACCATTGACGGTGAGACCATTGTGATTATTGCTGTTAGTATCGTAATTATGATTGTACTCTCCCTGTTTATCAAGAAAACAAAAGCCGGACAGGCGATGCTGGCAGTGTCTGAAGATAAGGGCGCCGCACAGTTGATGGGTATCAATGTAAACGGTACCATCTCTCTTACTTTCGCTATCGGTTCCGCTTTGGCAGCAGTGGCAGGTATGTTATTCTGTTCCGTATATCCCGGATTGTCTTCCACCACAGGATCCATGCCGGGTATCAAGGCATTTACCGCAGCGGTATTTGGTGGAATTGGTTCCATCCCCGGCGCATTCATCGGTGGTATCCTTTTGGGTGTCATTGAAAACCTTAGTAAAGCTTATATTTCCACTCAGTTATCCGATGCAATCGTATTCTCGATTTTGATCATCGTGTTGCTGGTGAAACCTACCGGTTTGTTAGGAAAGAATATTCAGGAAAAAGTATAGTGGAAAATAAGTGGAGATAAATCAATGAAAGTGAATTGTTTGAAGCAAAAATTTATAAATTTGAAAGCAAATAAGCCGCTGAGAAATGATCTTACCACATACGGCATTGTTATTTTGGCGTATGTTATCATTCAAATTCTGGGTATGGCCGGAATGATTAATTCTCAGTTGAAGGGCTTGTTAGTACCTATATGTGTGTACGCTATTTTGGCGGTATCCTTAAACCTGACGGTTGGTATCTTAGGTGAGCTTAGTTTGGGCCATGCAGGCTTTATGTGTGTGGGTGCATTTACTTCAGCATTTTTTTCTAAATGTATGGTTGAGGTAATTCCCCAGGCATTTATCCGTTTCCCCTTGGCACTTTTGATTGGCGCAGCCAGTGCCGGCTTGTTTGGTGTGCTGATTGGTATTCCGGTACTTCGTTTAAAAGGCGACTACCTGGCGATCGTGACATTGGCATTTGGTGAGATCATTAAGAACATTATCAACACCATTAATATCGGCCGTGATTCCAATGGACTTCATTTTTCTATGAAGAGTGCCATGGATTTGGGCATGGAGAAGGATGGTGTGTTCCTGATCAAGGGCGCGATGGGTATCACAGGTACTCCCGGAGATTCTAATTTTACCGTGGGTGCAGTGTTGCTGTTGATCACCCTGTTTGTGGTGCTTAATATTGTTCGTTCCAGAGACGGACGCGCGATTATGGCGATTCGTGACAATGTGATTGCAGCGGAGTCTGTGGGTATCAACATCACCAAATATAAATTGTTGACATTTGCGATTTCCGCAGCCCTGGCAGGTGTGGCCGGCGTGTTATATGCGCATAACCTGGGTTCCCTGACTGCAACCCCTAAAACCTTTGGATACAATATGTCCATCATGATTTTGGTGTATGTGGTACTGGGTGGTATCGGTAACATCCGCGGTTCTATGATTGCAGCGATTATTCTTTATGTATTGCCTGAGATGCTGCGTGGTCTGCAGACCTATCGTATGCTGATTTATGCGGTTGTTTTGATTGTGATGATGATTTACAACTGGGCGCCCAAGAGCATTGCATGGAGAGAGACCCATTCCATAAAGGATCTTTTGGCAAAGGCAAAGGGAGCAATTGCAAGCAAATCCAAGAAGGGAGGAAACTAAAATGGCTTTATTAGAGGTAAACAATTTAGGTATTTCCTTCGGCGGTTTGCGTGCCGTAGATGATTTCAGCATTTCTATTGAAAAAGGACAGTTATACGGTTTGATCGGCCCCAACGGTGCCGGTAAAACAACTGTATTTAACTTGCTTACAGGAGTGTACAAGCCCAATCTGGGTATCATCAAATTGGATGGTGCGGACATCACAGGTAAAAAGACCATTGATGTGAACAGAGCCGGCATTGCCCGTACATTCCAGAATATCCGTCTTTTTGGCAAGTTGAGCGTTGTCGACAATGTGAAAGTGGGATTGCATAACCAGATGGGTTATAGTGTACTTGCCAGCATTCTTCGTCTTCCTTCCTTCAAAAAGGTAGAGGCGCAGTTGCAGGAGAAGGCATTGGAAATTCTGAAGGTATTCGATTTGGATAAAGAAGCTGATGTGTTGGCATCCAACCTTCCCTATGGTAAGCAGAGAAAATTGGAGATTTGCCGTGCGCTGGCAACCAACCCCAAGCTTCTTTTGCTGGATGAGCCTGCGGCAGGTATGAACCCTATGGAAACATTGGAACTGATGGAGACCATCCGTTTCGTCAGAGACCATTTCGATATGACCATTCTTTTGATTGAACATGATATGAAATTGGTTAGCGGTATCTGTGAGGAACTGACAGTGCTTAACTTTGGCCGTATTCTTTGCCAGGGCAAGACCAGCGATGTTTTAAATAATCCTGAAGTAATCAAGGCATATCTTGGAGAATAGGAGGGGACGAAGTATGGCAATGTTAGAGATTCAAGATATTGAAGTATATTATGGTATGATTCAGGCCATCAAGGGTGTCTCCTTCAGCGTGGAACAGGGAGAGGTTATCGCTCTGATTGGTGCCAATGGTGCAGGTAAGACCACCATTTTGCATACCGTTTCCGGGTTGTTAGCACCGAAAAAAGGTAAGGTAATCTTCGAAGGCAAGGATATTTCCAAAGTGCCCGGCCACAAGATTGTGTCCATGGGAATGGCACATGTGCCCGAGGGACGTAGAGTCTTCGCGCAGTTGACTGTATTGGAAAATCTGAAAATGGGTGCCTATACCAGAAAAGATAAAAAGGAAATCGATGAAACTTTGCAGAAGGTATTCAAACATTTCCCCAGACTGCAGGAACGCCAGAATCAGCTGGCAGGTACCTTAAGCGGTGGCGAACAGCAGATGCTTGCAATGGGTAGAGCGTTAATGTCTCATCCCAAGATTATTTTGATGGACGAGCCCTCCATGGGTCTGTCCCCCATTTTTGTAAGCGAGATTTTTGACATTATCAAGGAAGTCAGCAAGTCCGGAACTACTGTACTTTTGGTAGAGCAGAATGCGAAAAAGGCATTGAGCATTGCTGACAGAGCATATGTATTGGAGACAGGAAAAATTGTTCTGTCCGGTGACGCTAAGGAACTGATGAACGATGATTCCATTAAGAAAGCATATTTGGGAGAATAAAAAGATGAATAAGCCTGTTATTACAATTGCCCGTCAATACGGAAGCGGTGGAAGAACCATCGGTGAAATGCTTGCAAACCGCTTGAATATCCATTTTTATGACAAGGAGCTTTCAAAGGTTGCCAGCGACGAAAGTGGTGTCAATGAGGCGATGTTTGTGAATATGGATGAGCGCATCACTGCGGGACAGTTCTTCAATTTCAACAAGAAGGCATACAGTGGTCAGGTGGCAAATCCCGGAAGTGAAGATTTTATTTCCGACGATAACCTGTTTAATTTACAGGCCAAGGCCATCCGAACCATCGCAGACAGAGAATCCTGCGTCATCATGGGTAGATGTGCAGACTACGTCTTGGCAGATTACCCCAATGTGCTTAGTGTCTTTGTTCATGCGCCCCATGATTTCTGCATGGAGCAGGCGGCTAAGAAGCACAGTATGTCTCCCAAGGAGTTGGAGAAGTACATTGCGAAGATCGACCGTCAGCGTTCCGGATATTACAAATACCACACCGGCAACGAATGGACCGATGCCAGAAACTATGACTTGTGCCTGGATAGTTCCAAGCTTGGTTTTGAGCGCTGCGTGGAAGAAATCATCGCATACATGAATGTGAGATTTGCGGAGTAAGTTATATATCAAAATAAGAATAGTTGTAATTCAATTATGCAAGAAAAGTCTTTCCTGAAAAGGAGAGACTTTTTTCGTATTTTGAATCTTTTTTACTATAGGAATCGTTATATAAGTTATACAAGATGGCCTTTTCCGGCTGTCTGAAGATGACAGGAGATTACTTTGCGTCGGAAGATTTGATGCGGGATTCGTTTCTGGCGGTTTTGAAATATACCATCTGAGGGGCAAGAAATGCCGCCTAGTAGGTAAAAAATCGTTGCGGCCACGGAAATTTACATACTACCAAATAAAAAAGAAAGATTAGTATGTAAATATGTATTAGGACTATGTAAGCGTAATTGTGCGTGGTTAGAAAAATCCAAATTGTAATTACCTATTGCAATTCAGATTATAGTATGATATATTTAGTGTATTAAGAGGGTTAATACACTACAAACGATGAGGATCTTTATGTGTATAAGTGAAACTGGAAATCGCATATTCTAGGTGGCGCATTCGGAAAGGAGGCAGCGTGATTTTATTAGACTATAGGGACAGGCGACCGATTTATGAGCAGGTCGTAGAGAAGATAGAGAGGTTGATTGTCAGCGGGGCGATGGAGCCGGAGGAAAAGATGCCCAGTGTACGCAGTCTGGCCATGGATCTTTCTGTGAATCCTAACACCATTCAGCGTGCCTATGCACAACTGGAGCAGGAAGGATACATATACACTGTGACCGGGCGAGGCAGTTTCGTGGCACCTGCCGGGGAATGGCGAGAAAGCAAGCATAAGCAATTGCTGGAGGAATGGACTAGGTTGACCGCCAACGCCAGAGAGGCGGGGCTTCAGAAAGAGTGTTTATTGGAAGCACTTGAACATGTTTATGGAGCAAGAGCTGACGAATTGTCGGGCAGTGGGAGCCCAGAGCCGGCCAGCCAGTCATCGGTAAGTGAAAGCATAGAGAGGCCAGATGAAAATGGAGTAGAAAAGGAGGCAGACAATGATTGAGGTAAAAAACTTGAATAAATGCTTTGACACAGTCAAGGCCATTGATGATATTTCTGCCCGTATTGAGGAAGGGCATGTATTTGGATTAATCGGGACCAATGGTGCCGGCAAATCCACCTTTATGAGAATGCTGAGTGGTGTCTTAAAACCGGATAGCGGAAGCATCTTGGTAGATGGCAGGGAGGTGTACGATACCCCTGAGACCAAAGCAGACATTCTCTACATATCTGATGACCAGTATTATTTTGCCAATGGCACACCCATGGATGTGGTGCGCCTGTACCAGACCTATTACCCGAATTTTGACACAGAGAAATTTTTGGACTTAATGGGCAAGTTTGGTTTGGATGTAAAGAGAAAAATCAATACTTTTTCTAAGGGTATGAAAAAGCAATTGTCGGTCATTTGCGGTATCTGTGCCAACACCAAATATTTACTATGCGATGAAACTTTTGATGGCTTGGATCCTGTGATGCGTCAGGCAGTGAAGTCCTTGTTTGTGAAAGAGATTGAGGAGAGAGGATTAACCCCCATCATTGCCTCCCACAATCTGAGAGAGTTGGAAGACATCTGTGAGTATGTGGGCCTTTTGCACAGGGGCGGTATCTTGTTGGCCAAGGATTTGGATGACATGAAACTGAATATTCATAAGGTGCAGTGTGTCATCAAAGAGGAAAAGATGCTTCAGGAAATCAAAGACAAATTAGATGTGGTGACGATGGACAATCGCGGTGCCCTGTACACCTTTACGGTGCGGGGGAAGAGAGAACAATTGGAGATTTGTATGGAGGAATTAAGTCCGGTGTTCTATGAACTGTTGCCCTTGTCCTTAGAGGAAATATTTATCAGTGAAACGGAGGTGAAGGGATATGATGTCAAAGCGCTTCTTTTTTAAGTATATGTTACAGGATATAAGACACAGAATCTGGATGATTGCATTGTCGGTATTGGCGTGCTTTTTGGCATTTCCTATTGCGTATCTGATCTGGGAGGGAAATTCTTCCTTTGGTGGGATGGATTATGAACAGTCAAGAATCAGATATATCCAAGGCACTGTTGATTTCTTTGCAGAATACCCCATCGTGTTGGGCGGTGTTATCGCCGTTGTGGGTGCATTGATTGTGGGTATTTTTGGTTTCCGCTTTGTGTTCCGCAGAAAGATGGTGGATTTGTATCATTCTCTTCCTATTACCAGGAATTGTTTGTATGCAGTGACTTACCTGAATGGATTTTTGATTTGGTTTGTGCCCTTTGTGTTAAGTCTGTTTGTCTCAGTGTTGATGGCATGCTGTAATGTATATGAATATGGGGGCATGGAGGCCTGCGGCGAAATCATGTGGGTGGCGGCCTCTTGCGTGGGCGTGCTGACGGTAAGTTTCCTATTAATGTATCATTTGGTGCTGGTGGCAGTGCAACTGTCAGGAAATATATTGAATACCCTGGTAAGCATCGGCATCATCGGTACAGCGGTGTTTGCGGTGATATGTACCGGTGAAATTTTCCTCAATACATATATGGAAACCTTTTATGGTACCCGTTCGATGCTGCTGGATAAATCTATTTTTGCTTCTCCCTTGATTTCCAGTGTCTACCAGTTGTACTGGTATAGCGAAGGAGAAGTTGCATTTGCTCCCATCATTTGTGCAAATATTGTTGTGGTATTGTTGCTGGGAGGCGGAGCCTGGTACTTATACCGTGTGAGAGCATCTGAATTGGCGGAGCAGGGTGTAAAAAATCCCATTGCCTCCTTCTTGATGAAAATGGTGACGGCTGCAGTGTCCGGCGCTGTGGGCTGGTTTATTTTCACGGGAATGGTAGGCAGACACTCCATGGGCTGGGGTATTTTCGGCGCTGTTTTTGCATCTGTTTTGGCATATGGTGTTTTGGATATTATTTTCCGCATGGACTTCAAAGCATTCTTTGCTAATAAAGTATGGATGGCTGTGACTACGGCACTTTCCATTCTTTTTTGCCTCACCATCAGCATGGACTGGATTGGATACGATGCCTATGTGCCGGATACGGAGGATATTGCAGAGGCGGCCTTTCTGATTGACTCCTATCGCAATCAAGATCGGTCCTATCGAGGCAGTTACGGCGGTCCTTTGGAGCAAATGCATTTTGAGGATGCAGAGACCATTCAGGAACTGCTTAAGGTTGGTGTGGAAAATGAGGATTATGCGCTTCCTCTGGATTTTCGATGGACACATGGCGATCGCATGGACCGTATGGATGTGAAGGTGACATTGAAAAACGGCAGAAGTTATTATCGCAGTTACAAAGTATATGACAAGGATGTAGATCTGATATGGCCTTTGATTTGCAACGAAGAATATATAAAAACCAACTATGCCATCAGTGAGGCATTGAAGGAAGAATATGTTGTGATGAGGCTCCGAAGAGAAGATGGTGTCAGTACACAGGAGTTGGAAGATATCGATCTGATGCGCCGGGTAGTGGAAGCCTATAATAAGGACTTACAGGAGCATCCCGAAGCGACCATTGCCGGTGAAGGCAGATTGCTGGTAAACATTCATTTGCGCACCGAGAATTGGCAGCATTCTTACATCAGCGTATACGAAGGTATGACCAATACTATCGAGGTGTTACAAAATAATCCCTGGTGCCAAGCCTTTTTGGTGCCTATAGCGGCACAAGAGGTTGACCACATCATTTTAGAACTGGGATATTACTCTGAGGAAGAAATTGTAAATAACGGTTACGACTATGAACTGTTGGCGAAAGAGAGATATGGCCTGCTGACAGAGGAAGATTTGGAAACGCTCCGCCAAAATTATGAAGTCCGGCAAATGAAAAAGGAGCAGCCTGCCGAGGTAACTACGACGATGGATATGCCTGTGGCGTATACGGAACAGGTGGTAGCCGAGTCGAGGGGTGAAGAATTGTATGTGACGGTTTCTGAACCGGAAGAAATACAGGAGTTGTTGGATATTATCAGCTATAGCTCCCCTGACCGCGGCAATGGCGCGTTCACTCCTTATTTCATCGGCATTCGGTTGGTGGATGTAAATGGCATGGAACGAGCTGTGTACCTGAGAGAAGGTCAGCTGCCCGAGAAGTTTATTGCAAGATTTGCAGAATTGGCAGAGAAATAAAAAGTGACAGATGCCCCATACCTTGTGTTGAGGTGTGGGGCATAATTTTTGTCTTTTTGCAAACTAAGGTTGAAACAATCCTGTTTTAAAGGTACAATGATACATAGGGTTATCCCGCAGGAGGTACGAATGAAAAAAGCAATTGTGATAGGAGCCGGACCGGCCGGCCTGACAGCGGCATACGAACTGCTTACGAGAGGTGAAGATATCAGTGTGATAGTGCTGGAAGAGACCGGAAACATCGGCGGTATTTCCAAGACAGTTGAATACAATGGTAACCGTATGGATATGGGTGGACATCGGTTCTTTTCTAAAGATGCCCAAGTCAATGCCTGGTGGGCCAAGATGCTTCCTATGCAGGGGGCACCTTCCAAGGATGATATCATCTTAGGGCGCAATGTGGAGTTGTCCGAAGAGGGGCCGGACCCGGAAACAGAAGACCGGGTAATGCTCAAGAGAAACCGAGTGTCCAGAATTCTTTTTGACGATAAATTTTATGATTATCCCATTTCCCTGAAGATGGAAACCCTGAAGAATATGGGATTGATTACCACCATGAAGGCAGGCTTCAGTTACTTGGGAAGTATCTTGCATAAAAGACCGGAGACCAATCTGGAGAACTTTTACATCAACCGATTCGGCAAAGTTTTGTATAGTATGTTTTTCGAGAACTATACAGAGAATTTATGGGGCCGCCATCCTAGGGAGATTGATGCTTCTTGGGGTGCTCAGAGAGTGAAGGGACTTTCTATTGTGGCTATTCTCAAAGATGTGGCAGGCAAGGTATTTCACAAGAAAAACAGAAAAGTAGAGACCTCTTTGATAGAGGAATTCAAATATCCCAAACTGGGTCCCGGGCAGATGTGGGAAACAGTGGCAGCAGAAATTGAAAAGGCAGGCGGCCAGATTATGAAGGGTGCTAAGGTTGTGTCCCTTCATAAGAATGGGGCGCGCATAGACACCATCACCTATGAGCAGAATGGACAGAGGGTAACAGTAGACGCTGATATTGTCATCTCTTCCATGCCGGTGAAGGATTTGATAGCGGGTATGAATGATGTGCCGGCAGAGGAATGCAGGGTTGCGGCAGGTTTGCCCTACCGTGATTATATGACTGTGGGTGTATTGGTGGAGAAGTTGAATTTGGAGAATAAGACCAAATTTAAAACACTTGGTAATATCGTTCCTGACTGTTGGATCTATGTGCAGGACCGCAGAGTAAAAATGGGACGCATGCAAATCTACAATAACTGGTCCCCGTATATGGTGAAATCACCGGAAGATACCGTATGGATGGGATTGGAGTATTTTGTGGACGAGGGTGACGCATTTTGGAATATGCCGGAAGAAGAATTCGCGGCATTTGGTGTCAGGGAAATGGTTACACTGGGATTGATTGATTCTGCAGACCAGGCCCTGGATACCCATGTGGAAAAGGTGAAAAAGGCATATCCTGCCTACTTTGATACCTACGATGAGATGGATCGGTTGATTTCCTACTTGAACACCATCGACAACCTATACTGTGTGGGCAGAAACGGACAACACCGATACAATAATATGGACCATTCCATGGTGACAGCTTTCCGCGCGGCAGACAGCATTATATCAGGAAAAAGTGACAGAAGTGTCATTTGGAATGTAAATACGGAAGCGGAGTATCACGAGGAAGAAAAATAAAGGTCAGAATAAGAGACATAGATTAAACAGTATCACTGAACATAAAAAAGATTCCCGAGCGTTGACTCGAGAATCTTTTATTTTTCTTATTTCTACTTCGATTGGCCCGTCTTATACATAACCTTCCGGACACTCTACCTGTACAGTCTCGCCGGCGGGAATCAAGTATTTGTTGCCATAATAGTCTATGTACACATCCATTGCGCTGGGGTTATAAATCATCTTGCCGGAAACGGAGAACTGCAAACCGTCATAGGCTTTTACATATTCGTAGATTTCCCCGTTTGTGGCATACCAGACATCCTCCCGGTTGCCCACATATTCACCGAATTTATCCAGTACATCCCAGTTGTTATTATTGTTAAACTCATAACTGTGCCCCCAGACATAAAGGAGACGGGGGAAGCGTGCCCATTTGTATGCGGGCTCTGCAGGTTCTATCAATTTCTGTGCCAGTTCCATCAGTTCAGAATCGTCGTGGTGGCAGGTGGGATGCCAGCGAAGGAAGTCCTCGGTCACATTTAAGGAATGTGTAGACACTGTGGTGCGGGCATAAGTAATGCCGCATTTTTTGAGGATATCCACCACTTCATCACTGAAGACACCATTGGCGTAAGCCATACCACTGACAATGTGACCGAAGGCAGCCTCAATTTCTTCTCTGTCGTGGAGTACATCATAAGTAGCCAGAGCTTCAGGCATTTCCGGAAGGGAGGTGTGACGATAGCCGTGCACAGCCACTTCATTGCCGGTGGAGGTATATAGTTCCACCAGTTCCTCTTTGGTCAATTTATTGGGTCTATTCTCTCGAAATACGCAAGAGTTGATATTAAAGGTACCCTTCAATCCATATTTCTGCATGATTTCTATTACGGTTCGATCATAGGTACATCCGTCGTCATAACTGAGAGTGACCGCCTTGTATCTAAAGTTGGGCCATCTCATAAATAGTCTGCGTTTCATATCAGTTCTCCTTCTTTATTCTGCTTCGTTGTTATAATAATACAGAGCTTCTACAAAACGGTCTGCCACCAATGCCCTGCCCTCTTCGGTTAGGTGAATATGGTCGGTGAGATAAGTGTCCGCAGTGTCCTCTGTAATGGTACCATATAAGTTGTCAATAAAAGTCGTACTGGTGAGTGCACAAGCCTCCGCCTGCTTGATTACATAAGTAGACAAGAAATGCTGTTCTCCGTATATCTGAATATCACTGCTAATATAATTGCCATCCTCGTCTAAACCATAGGCATAGGTAGGAGACAATACCATAATACGGATATGAGGATAATAATTTCGGATAAATTGAATGCCGGCGGCCATATTGCCGGTAAATGTTTCGATGTTTGTAAAATTTTCGTCACTGTACATAGGACGGCCGGCCAGGTAATCGCCTGCGTCATACATCAGCGCGATGACATCGATTTCGTTGAAGTCTATGGATGTCAATGTTTCATAGACTTCGGCTGCTTCGGGGGGACAATTCTCGCCCAATACTTCCATGGCAGTTTGATAGGAACCCTGAATACTTTCTGCTGTGGGCAGGAAGGTCAGCCAGTAAAAGCTGAATACATCCATGGGGTAAAAAGCAGGAATCAGGGTCTCATTTTCCACGGACAGGTAACTGCCGCTGATGGAGCAATTGTATACCGTGGCGCCGGTCTTTTCCTGAATCAAATTGGCGAGGTTCTTTTCGGAATCCCTGTCATCTGCCAAAGGGTCATTTCCGAAAAACAGGATATCTGTGTCGGGACCATAATTAAGATATACCGGCTCGTCCTCAATGGTCACAAGTGGCAGAATGCTGTCAAATGTGTCATCGTAGGTGCCTTCCCCGTCCTGGAAAATTTCTTCCAAAGAAATGTATTCGCCGAAGTTTGTGATTTTATATAAGATACCGCCCGCAAACAGAATAATGACCAGTGCCAGGGCGATATGCATCCATGTTTCTCGTTTTATACGTTTCATAAACTGCTCCATTCTCGTGCAAAAATTGTTTTTAAAGTATGGATTTATTTTACTATTATGTAAGTGGAATGTCCATATTATAATCCATTTTATTAAGAAAAATTAAGATTACAGTACCTTGAAGAAGTGGGGGTATGATGATATAATACATAAGTATTATTGTTAATGTGCGATATTATGCTTACTGAAAGGATGCATTTATGAAAAGTTTATTCCATCGTTCCAAGAAGCCAAACCCCAGACGGGCAGGCGTAAACGAGATAGAATATGAATATGACGATGTTGAAGACGCCGGTTTTGGCGAATTCGAATATTATGGCACGGAGGAAGGATATTACGAGTCCGATGGCCAGGAATATTATGAAACCGATGGTTCGGGCGAGTATTACGAAGAGCAACCTCAGGGAGAATACTACGGGGATCAGCCTCAGGGTGAATACTATGCTGAGGACGGAGAGTATTATGCGGAAGAATCCGGCGAGTACTACGAAGAATCCGGAGAATACTATGAAACTGCAGACGGCGAGTATTACGAGGAAGAGGGTACTGTATCCTACGAGGAAACAGAGTCCGAGTATTATGTAGAAGATGCCGCAGAATATTATGAAGAGGATTATGCCCAGGAAGATGCTTACGTGACTGCGGCGGTAAGAAAGCCCCGAACAGTGAAGAGCGCATCCAAGGGCACTGCCAAGAAGAGCACGAGGAAGCGTGGCAATTCCGGTTTTGACAAAGAAGAATTTTTCGCTGTTTTGACCCAGAAACTGAACAGCATGGATACCATGGATAAGATGATGCTGTATGTTGGTGTGGTAGTTCTTGTTTTGGCTATCATTACCGGTAGCGTATTTGTGGGTAGAACCGCCATTAACAGACAGGTGTCCAAATTTGTTAGTGTAGGAAACTATTTATCTGAAATTACCACCATCGGTGGAGAGGGCATTAACGCAGTGGCAAATGCCCACATGGATCGTCTGGAAGTGGACAAGGGAGGCTTTACCGGTCACTACGACGAGGAAGATGTGAATAGACAGGTAATGGTTGTTCCTCAGTTTGTTTCCATCGAGAAGGACCTGAAGATTAAATTTACGAACAAGAAGACAGAGAAATTAGTCCCTAATGCTCCTTTCTCCGTAGTGGTAACTACGCCTGATGGCAAGGAACAGATATGGTCCGATGACGATATGGATGGTATCATCTATAAGACAGGCATTGCGCCCGGAAAGTACCAGGTTGCCATGGAAACCCTGTCAGATGAGAAGTATGACAGATATATCATCACTACAGACGTACGCGCCACCGAGGTAAAGAAGGAAATCGCCTTTAGCAAGGTGGATGTACAGAACGAAGTAAAGCAGGAATCTGAGATTGATGCCAGTGTAGAAGATACCAAGAAAAACAATACAAAGGTAGAGTCTACCATTTCTGATACTGTAGCGTGGGTAGAGAGTAAGGTCATTCCCGTTACATACAACGAGGTGTCCAAGAGTACCATTGCAGATCCTTTGACATTGGTGATGGCAAGACAGTTGATTCTGGTGACGCAAGACGGCGAAGAACCTCCCGCAGAGGAGCCGGCACCTGAGAATCCTCCGGTAGATCCATTGCCGCCCACAGAAGCTCCTGCAGAGCCTCCTACGGAAGCACCCACTGCAGAGCCCACTCCGGCACCTACTGCAGCACCCACGGCAGGTCCTACGGATGCGCCTACCGCGTCACCTACGGATGCACCCACGGCAGCACCTACGGCAGGTCCTACTGCAGCACCTACTCAAGCGCCTGCAGCAACTCCAGCACCTACACCCAAGCCCATCAAGATTTCAGTGAACTCTAAGGAATTGAAAGGTAGTGTCGGAACAGAGTTGAAGGTAAAGGCATCCTACACTGACTATAGTGATTATACCAGAGAGTTCAAGATATCACCCACCAATAGCACCATTGCAAAAGCGCAAATCAATGCATCCACGGGAGATATCACAATCACTCCTTTGAAGGCGGGAACAGTGGTCTTTACTGTTAGCGCAAACTATACGGGAACGAATGCCACTTCCAGAACAGAGGGAAAAGAGACTATTACCGTAACGGTACTTGACAAGAAGGGTATTTATCTCAACGAAACCAGAAAGAATCTGTTCGTAGGCGAGAACTTCCTACTGAATGTGGAAGTAAAGAATGCTACTGCTACATCGCCGGAAGTGCAGGTATATTCCTCCAACAAAGATATTGTAAGTATCAGTGCTGACAGAACCAAGAAAGAACTGAGAATCTATGCCAATAAAGAGGGTTCTGCAGTCATTACTTTCTCCTATACAGAGAACAATGAAACTGTAACCGCTACCTGTGAAGTGGTTGTTCGTAAGCACCCCAATCAGGATACCACCACATTGCTGAAGAACCGTAATGGTGAACAGATTTATGTGTTGGAAAACGGCAATTACAGAGAAGCAAGATATGCAGACTATTATAAGGCAAGCAAGTTCTTCCTGAAGGGTGATGTAAAGTATACCGGATGGCAGAACATTGGCGGCAAGGTATATTACTTCACAGCGAACGGCCAAAAGATTACCGGTAGACATGTCATTCAGGGGGCTACCTACACCTTCGGCTCCGACGGTGCATTGACCCAGGGTAGTGGCGTGGTAGGTATCGATGTTTCCAAGTGGAACGGAAGTATTGACTGGAATGCGGTGAAGAACTCCGGCGTATCCTATGCGATTATCCGTTGCGGATACCGTGGTTCCACCAATGGTAGTCTGGTAGAGGATCCTAAGTTTAGAGCCAACATTAAGGGTGCCACCGGCGCAGGACTGAAGGTAGGTGTATACTTCTTCTCCCAGGCAGTGAACCAGGTAGAAGCGGTAGAAGAAGCTTCCATGGTACTGGGCTTGATTGATGATTATAATCTCAGTTACCCTGTATTCTTGGATGTGGAGCCCAGCGGTGGCAGAGGCGACAAGATTGATAAGGATACCAGAACAGCAGTGTGCAAGGCCTTCTGTGAGACCATCCAGAATGCCGGTTATAAAGCAGGTGTGTATTCCAATAAGACCTGGCTGGAGAGTAAGATCAATGTAAGTGCTTTGAGCAAGTATAAGATTTGGCTGGCACAGTATGCGGCAAAGCCCACTTATACCGGACGCTATGATATATGGCAGTATACAGCCAAGGGCCATGTGAATGGTATCAGTGGTGACGTAGACATGAACATCAGCTACTAATCTTTCAAAGTAGCGGAATAGGAGATATTATGAGAACATATTTGGTGACAGGCGGTGCCGGTTTTATCGGTTCCAATTACATCCACTACATGTTTAGAAAATACGGAGACACCATCCGGATTATCAATGTGGATGCATTGACTTACGCAGGTAATTTGGAAAACCTGAAGGAAGTGGAAGGTAGAGAAAATTACACTTTCGTGAAGGCAGATATTTGCGACAAAGAAGCAATTGCGAAAATCTTTGCTGAAAACGATATCGACAGAGTGGTACATTTTGCGGCGGAAAGCCATGTGGACAGAAGTATCCGCAATCCGGAAGTGTTTGTACAGACCAACGTTTTGGGTACGGCAGTGATGCTGAACTGTGCGAAGGCAGCATGGGAATTGCCGGACGGCAGCTTCAAGGAGGGCAAAAAATTCCTCCATGTTTCTACGGATGAAGTGTATGGCTCCCTGCCCGATGACGAAAACGCTTTCTTCTATGAGACAACGCCATATGATCCCCACAGTCCCTATTCTGCAAGTAAAGCAAGTTCGGACATGCTGGTAAAGGCATATATGGACACATATAAGTTCCCGGCCAACATCACCAATTGTTCTAATAACTACGGCCCCTATCAGTTCCCTGAGAAACTGATTCCCCTGATTATCAACAACGCCCTGCAGGGCAAGAAGTTGCCGGTGTATGGTGATGGCAAGAACGTCCGTGACTGGTTGTTCGTGGAAGACCACGCAAAGGCAATTGACATGGTACAGGAACAGGGCAGATTGTTTGAAACCTACAACGTGGGTGGACACAATGAAAAGCAGAATATCGAGATTATCAACATCATCATCGAGACACTGCAGGACATGCTTCCTGAGGGAGACCCCAGAAAGGCGCTGGTGTCCAAGGATTTGATCACCTATGTGGAAGACCGCAAGGGACATGACAGAAGATATGCCATTGCTCCTGATAAGATCAAGAATGAGATTGGTTGGTATCCTGAGACCATGTTTAAGGATGGCATCCGTAAAACCATCGCTTGGTTCTTTGAAAATGAAGAATGGATGAAAAATGTGACAAGCGGGGATTACCAAAAGTATTACACAGACATGTATGAAAAATAAATCGGATGGGAACGACTTTTTTGCCGTTCCCATTTGGTGTGTATACAGATAAGAGAATTTGACATTAATAAGTCCAGAATTTGGCAGAAAAGAGGAAAGAAATGAAAGGTATTATTTTAGCAGGCGGTTCCGGAACCAGACTTTATCCTTTGACAAAAGCAATCTCAAAACAGATCATGCCGGTATATGACAAACCCATGATTTATTATCCTTTGTCCACACTGATGTTGGCAGGGATTCGTGAGGTTTTGATTATATCGACACCCAGAGACCTTCCTGTATTTGAAGAACTTTTGGGAGATGGCAGTCAGTTGGGAATGAAGTTTTCCTATGCCATTCAGGAACAGCCCAGAGGGTTGGCTGATGCGTTTATCATTGGCGCAGATTTCATTGGCAAAGACAGCGTAGCGTTGGTGCTTGGCGACAATATTTTCTATGGCCAGAGTTTTTCCAAGGTGCTCCGCGAGGTGGCATCCAGAGAATCCGGCGCCACCATTTTCGGCTACTATGTGCGTGATCCCAGAGAGTACGGCGTGGTGGAATTTGATGAGAACGGCAAGGCACTTTCCATCGAAGAAAAGCCGGAACATCCGAAGAGCAATTATGCGGTACCCGGTCTGTACTTCTACGACAATGATGTGGTGGAGATTGCGAAGAATGTAAAGCCCTCCGCAAGAGGAGAAATCGAAATTACCAGTATCAACAACGAGTATTTGAGAAGAGGTACATTGCAGGTAGAAACCCTTGGCAGAGGTTTTGCATGGTTGGATACCGGTAATCATGATGCGCTTTTGGATGCCTCTGATTTCGTGGCTGCGTTCCAGAAGAGACAGGGGCTTTATATTTCCTGTATCGAGGAGATTGCATTTAAACGTGGATTTATTGACAAAGAGCAGCTTCTGAAGTTGGCAGAGCCTTTGATGAAGACCAATTATGGCAAATATTTGGTAGAGGTTGCCAACGGACTATAAGAAAGGAGCCGTCCCCGGGGCGGATGACAGATATGGGAAAAATTACAGTTGAGACATGTGGTATCGAGGGGTTAAAGATTATCACTCCCACCGTGTTTGGAGATGACAGAGGATATTTCTACGAGTCCTATCATTACGAGGATTACAAGGCAGCAGGTATTCCGGAAGTCTTCGTGCAGGACAACCAGTCTGCCTCTAAGAAGGGTGTGCTTCGAGGATTGCATTTTCAAAAGCATTTCCCTCAAGATAAGCTGGTGCGTGTGATCAAGGGAGAGGTGTACGACGTGGCCGTGGATATGCGCCTGGATTCTCCTACCTTTGGACAGTGGTATGGAGTGTTGCTTTCCGAGGAGAATAAAAAGCAGTTCTTTATTCCCAAAAACTTTGCCCATGGTTTCCTAGTGCTTTCCGATTATGCAGAGTTTTGCTATAAATGCACTGATTTTTATCATCCTAACGACGAGGGCGGACTTGCCTATAATGATCCTGAAATCGGCGTGGAATGGCCCATCCCTGAGGGGATGGAAGTGATTCTTTCCCAAAAGGATGCAGAGAGACCCTTTGGTGAATTGACTGCCTTTGCGGAGGAAAGAAGGAACTGGTAACATGAAGATAAGTAAGAAAAGCGGAATTGCCATTTCTCTCTTGATTGGACTTGCTGTGGCACTGATTATTGTGCTCCACCAAAACCCTGACCCCAATGCAGATATGCAGCAGGAGCTTTTGAAAAAAGCCTGCTCCTGTGGCATCATTGCTGTGGCATGGGTGGTCTTTGCGTTGAAGTATGACAAGTTCACCACCCTTCCGGTGGAATTGTATCAGAGCAGACATCTGATATGGAAATTGGCAAAGAATGATTTCAAAAAAAGATATGCAGGCTCCTATCTGGGAGCGCTTTGGGCAATGATTCAACCCGTAGTCACCGTGGCAATGTATTATGTTGTCTTCGAGAAGATTATGGGGAATCCCGGTAGAGGAGCAGAGGACATACCCTATGTACTGTTTCTGACGGCCGGCCTGGTGCCTTGGTTTTATTTCAGTGAAGCCTTGAACCATGGAACAAATGCTTTGGTGGAATACAACTACCTGGTGAAAAAGGTGGTATTCAAAATCAGTATTTTGCCCATCATCAAAATCATTGCGGCCACCTTTATTCATTTGTTTTTCATGGCGGTATTGCTGCTGGTGGCGGCATTTTACGGGTATTATCCCAGTATCTATACAATCCAGCTGATATATTACAGCTTCTGCCTGTTTGTATTTGTGCTGGCATTGTGCTATACCACATGTTCCATCGTGGTGTTTTTTAGAGATTTGTCCCAGATTATCAGCATTGCATTGCAGATAGGTATGTGGGCGACTCCGATTTTATGGGATATCAATGCCCTCAATTCCAAGTGGCTGATAGTGCTGAAATTAAATCCCCTGGTATACATTGTCAATGGGTACCGCAGTGCCATCTGTGAACAGCAGTGGTTCTTTGAGGATTTCTTTTCCACCATGTATTTCTGGATTGTGACAGTGGTGCTCTTTGGCATCGGCGCATTGATATTCAAGAGACTGAAAGTACATTTCGCAGATGTGCTGTAAAGCAGTCATCGGAAGAGATTGTAGGATAGAAAATATGGAAGAAATGAAGATAAAGATGCAAGAGGTGGCAACTCCTGCCATCGAAGCAATCAACATCAAAAAGGTATATAAGCTCTATGACCGCCCAAGGGACCGTATTATGGAAGCCTTTGGACTTGGAGGCGGGAAAAAGTGCAAATTGCACTATGCCCTAAACGGCGTGAGCATGCAGATCCGCAAGGGTGAGACGGTGGGTATCATCGGCACCAATGGTTCCGGTAAGTCTACGATTTTGAAAATCATCACCGGCGTACTCAATCCCACCGAGGGAGAAGTGCATGTGGAAGGCAGAATCTCTGCCCTTTTGGAATTGGGTGCCGGATTCAATATGGAATACAACGGCATTGAGAATGTGTATCTAAACGGTACCATGATGGGATTTTCCAACAAGGAAATCGACGAGAAGTTGCCTGCTATTTTAGAGTTTGCTGACATTGGCGATTATATCAATCAGCCGGTGAAGACCTATTCCAGTGGTATGTTCGTACGACTGGCTTTTGCGGTGGCCATCAATATCGAGCCGGAAATTCTCATTGTGGACGAGGCTCTTTCTGTGGGAGATGTATTCTTCCAGGCAAAGTGCTACCACAAATTTGAGGAATTTAAGAAGTTAGGAAAGACCATCATCTTTGTCAGTCACGATTTGGGAAGTATCAGCAAGTATTGTGACAGAGTGTATTTGCTGAACAAGGGAGAACTTTTGGGAGAAGGTTCCCCTAAGGAAATGATAGATGCTTACAAGCGTGTGCTTGTAGGACAGTATGAGGCCCCTGATTTGTTGGAAGAGGGGCAGGAAGAGGCGGAAACTCTTTCGGCAAGAACCTCCATGGGATTCAATCCGGAAACCTTAGAGTACGGAACCAAACAAGCGGAAATCTTGGATTTCTATGTGGAGGATGACAGAGGTGTGCGCACCACTGCCATCATGAAGGGCAGTGAGTTTACCCTCCATGTGAAGGTAAGAATCAACGAGGATCTCCCGGCTCCTATTTTTGCAATGTCTTTCAAAAATCCCATTGGTACGGAGATTACCGGTACCAATACCATGATAGAAAAAGCGTTTTTAGACCCCGGCAAGGCCGGACAGGTAAAAGAGATTACCTACACCCAGAAGATGAGTCTGCAGGGTGGAGAATATCTGATTTCTTTGGGTGTGACAGGATACAACAAGGACGTGTTTGAGGTATATCACAGATTATATGATGTGATGAATATTACCGTAGTATCCGACAAAAATACCGTGGGTTATTACGACATGGACTCTGTAGTGAAGGTGACGGATGTATGATAGAAACCATTGGCAAAGTGCAATTGGATTTAACTAAATATTCCGGACGGGACTTCTGCGGCGACAGTGCTGTAGAGGAGGAACTTTTGGATATTGTTCAAGCAACTCTGCCCAGTGAGTACGCACAGGAAATCGAGGCGAGAAAGAGTCGTCCCATTCTCTATCATTTGTCCGGTTTGCGTCGGAATATTGTAGATTGGCTTCCCATGGACAAATCCATGAAGGTCTTGGAAGTGGGCAGTGACTGTGGTGCGCTTACGGGAGCATTGTCCCGTAAAGCCGGCAGCGTGACTTGTGTGGAGCTATCCAAGAAGCGCAGCATCATCAATGCCACCCGCAACAGTGGATGTGAAAATGTGACCATTCACGTGGGTGAGTTCAGAGAGATTGCGCCCACACTTCCTACAGATTTTGATTATATCATCCTGATTGGGGCATTTTCGGATGGACAAAAGCATTTTGGTGCCGAGATTTCCCAGCAGGAGATTTTGAAGAGTTTATTACAGCACCTCTCCCCTCAGGGCAGAATGGTGATTGCCTTTGGACATGGGGAAAATGAGGACGAAGCAGGTTCCCTGGAACGGGAGGAAATGCAACACATTTTCACCTCCTGTGGTGTAAAAGAGTATCATTTTTATGATGTCCTTCCGGATGTTTCATTTGCAACCACAGTGCGGGATACCTCTTTTGTACATGGGCAGGACGAACAGAGTTTGCATCTTGCGAACCCGTCTGCTTCTTATTTGGCTGTGATTGGAAAAGACTTTGATATCAAGTATGTAAAGTATTCCAATGACAGAGCACCTCAATATGCCATCCGCACAGAGATACTGGAAGAGAATGGTCGTAAAGTGGTGAGAAAGTATCCTCTGGGTGAGGCGGCCAAAAACCATGTAATGGGTATGTATAGTGCATACATCAGTCTGACGGAACGTTTCCAAGGAGGAGCACTGGAAATCAATCAATGCACCTTGGCAGAAGACGCCGGGAATGTGTATGCGGAGTTTGAATTTGTGAGCGGGACTCCCCTGGTGGACTTGATGGACGAATGTTTGGACAGACAAGACATCGAAGGGTTTTATGCTCTGTTCGAAGAATATTCGGAGAAAATTTCCTATCGCAGTGACTACCCTGTGACGGATTTTGATTTGATTTTTGATAATTTTCTGGTGGACGGCGACCGATGGACACTGATTGATTATGAGTGGACATTTGACCGGGTTCAGGCCCCCGGAGAATTGGCCTACCGTGCGGTTTACTGCTATCTGTTAGAGGATAGCAAAAGGGCATGTATCGGTGTGGACCGTGTTTTGGAGATTTTGAAAATGTCCCCTCAGGAAGCACAAACCATTCGGAATAAGGAGATGGAATTCCAGCAGTTTGTCACAGGCGGAAGACTTGCCATGTGTCAACTTAGGGAGCTGACGGATAACGCAAAAACGGATCCGATCCCTGTGCAAAGGAGCAAAGCATTGAGCATAAAATCTTTGATAAAAAAGATCTTAATCAGCAGAGAAGACGCAAAGTACGAGAAACTACTTTCTGACACAACTGTCACATATGAACAGTGGGTGGCAGCAGAATGGGAGGATTCCTACGAGGTTCCCGACGAGCTGCACACAGAGGGGTATGTGCTTTTGGTGGCTTCCAGAGGTGTCGTATCCGAGAGAGCCGTAGACAAATGCAATGGGCTTTTCGCGGGACACCAAGAGTATCAGATTATCTACGGTGACGAGGATGTGCGCAGAACCCATTCCCCCTGGTATAAACCGGAATGGTCCCCGGATACCTTCGACACCACCTTTTATTTTGGCAGTTTGGTGGCTGTGCGGGAGGAATTGTTCCAAGAAACCTGCCAGGTGTATAAACGGTGCCATGAAGACTGTTTCCTGCGCCTGTTTCGCAGTCAGAAGAGAAGAGGTTGGGCACTTTATGAAGTGCTGGATGTGGAACGCTATATGAATTGGATGTCCATGTGTGTCAACTTGGCAGGTGGATATGAAAAAGACAGCGCAAGTATTCACCATTTGTCTCATATGGTATTTCATGCAGAGGATAAATCGGAGCAGTTGAAATTCCTAAAGAAGGCAAGGCAGAGACAGATTCCCTACCCCATCCCCAAGGATGCCCTTCTGTCTGTGGTAATTCCCTCCAAGGACAATCCGGACCTTTTGAAGAAGTGTATGGACAGCTGTCAGGGAGTTTCTTTGGAATTCATCGTAGTGGACAACGGAAGCAGTGCCGAGAACCGCAAAAAAATAGAAAGTTTGTTGAAGGAATATCCTGCAACTTATATTTATGAACCGCAAGAGTTTAATTTCTCCAAGATGTGCAATCTTGGTGCAAAGGCAGGAAAAGGACAATATTTATTATTTCTCAATGATGATGTGGAGCTGGTGCAGCCGGGGACTTTGGAAAAGATGCTGGGCATGGCTAACAGGCATTATACTGGTGCTGTGGGATTAAAACTACTGTATCCCGGCACCCGTCGTATTCAACATGTGGGAATCACCAATTTACCTATGGGTCCCGTGCACAAAATGCAGTTTAGGGAAGATACCAATCAGTATTATGGCAGAAACCGGGGCAGACGGAATGTGATTGCCGTGACCGGTGCCTGTTTGATGGTGGAAAGAACAAAATTTGAAGAAGTGGGCGGATTCTGCGAAGAACTGTGCGTGGCGTTCAATGATGTGGACCTATGCTTTTCCCTTTTTGAAGCGGGATATCATAATGTCTGCGTCAATGACAACTTCGGATATCACCATGAATCCATCAGCAGGGGAGCGGACGAATCCAAGGAGAAACTGGACAGACTTTGGTCTGAGAGAGATAAACTGTACCAGCGTCACCCCAACCTTGTGGGCAAGGATGTCTATTATTCCGAGTACCTGAATCGGGTGGGATTGGACACTTCTGTACGGCCTGCTTATGTGACGGTGAAAAATGAAGTACAGAGAATCGAGAAAAAGCCGCCCCGCAGCAATATCGGAGAGATTCCTCAGGATAATTGCCTGATGTTTCGATTGGAAGATGGCCGTGACAATATTATTTTGGGATACGGCGTGGTACTTGGGGATGACAATGCCTGCTATGAGAAAAAGATAGTGCTTGTACCTGTAGATAAGGTGGATGAAAAATGCGTGGCAGAAATTTTAATCCGCCCTCAATTCCGCCCTGATTTACAGGAAAATTTGCCCGATCAGAAGAATGTGGCACTGAGCGGCTTCCATTTGGAAATTGGCCCCGGCGTATTGACTCCGGGAGAATATCAGGTGGGTATGCTTGTGCGTAACCGGGTCACCGGAGGTAAGATTATCAATTGGAGTGCCAAGAGCATTTGGCTGAAATAAGAACGACAAAAGGAGAATGCGTAATGCAGGAAACCAAAAAGGAAATAGACTATAGAGAAGCCTATGAATTGGAACATTTGAAAACCGCAGATTTGGCTGCAAGAGTGGCATCCTTAGAGGCGAAAAATGAGGAATTGGAGTGGAAACTTCAAAGAATCAAAAAGAATCCCCTGTGGAAACTGAGCAAGCCTGTGAGAAGCGGTGTTCATTTTCTGATTCGCCAAAGGGACCGCATCCGCAATCTGGGAGGTCCCCGTGGTATACTCCATAAATTGGATTACAAAAAAAGGGAAAGAGAGGCCATGAAGCAGTTCGGCACAGCCAGCTTTCCTGATGAAGCTCGGGCGAAGGAAGAGAGGGAAACCGTATTCCCCCGTATGGTGAAAATCAGTATTCTGGTGCCTCTCTGGAATAACAAGAGAGAGTATCAGGTGGAACTTTTGGATTCTGTGATGAACCAGACCTACCCAAATTGGGAACTTTGTCTGGCAGACGGTTCTGATGACGAGCATGCTTATATTGGAGAGATTTCCAAGGAGTACGCAGGCAAATCCGGTGGAAGAATCAAGTATCAGAAGTTAGAAAAAAACATGGGTATTTCCGGCAACACCAATGCCTGTTTGCAAATGGCCACAGGTGAATTTATCGGTTTGTTGGACCAGGACGATTTGCTGCATCCCAGTGTCTTGTTTGAGTATGTAAAGGCCATCAATGAACAGGGGGCAGATTATCTTTACTGCGATGAAACAACCTTTCAGGGGCGTGACATCAACCACATGCTGACCATGCATTTTAAACCGGACTACGCACCGGATAACCTGTGCGCCAACAACTACATTTGTCACTTTAGTGTATTTTCCAAAGAGTTACTGGATGGGGAAGAATTGTTCCGCACCAAGTTTGACGGAAGTCAGGATCATGATATGATTCTGCGACTGACATCCAATGCCAAGAACATTGTCCATGTGCCGAAATTGATGTACTACTGGAGATGTCACTCCGGTTCTGTGGCTTCCGGCATTGAGGCAAAGCCCTACGCTATTTTGGCAGCCAAGGGTGCTGTAGCAGAGCATTTGGAAAAGAAGGGATTTTCCCACTTTAAGATAGAGGGCACCAAGGCCTTTGAAACGATTTTTAGAATCCGTTATCAGATTTTGGGCAATCCTAAAATATCCATTGTGATTGCTAACAAAGACCATGTGGAAGATTTGCGCAGATGCGTCAGCTCTATCTTTGAGAAATCCACCTATGACAATTATGAGATTGTGATTGTGGAAAACAACAGTACCACAGAGGAAATTAAGTCCTATTACAGAGAACTTTTGGACGGCGACTACACAGCGGATCAGGTATGTGTCAGTGCCAATGGCAAAGTGAAAATTGTGACCTATCAGGGCACATTTAATTATTCCGCAGTGAATAATCTGGGTGTCAGTCATGCGGACGGAGAGTACATTCTGCTTTTGAATAATGATACCGAAGTCATCACTGTGAACTGGATGGAAGAACTTTTGATGTACGCCCAGAGAGAGGATGTGGGTGCTGTAGGAGCGAAGCTCTACTACGCAGATAAAACCATCCAACATGCCGGCGTGGTGATTGGTTTGGGTGCTCACAGAACGGCAGGGCATACCCATTACAAGCAGCACAGGCAGAATCTGGGATATATGGGACGTTTGTGCTATGCGCAAAATGTCAGCGCGGTCACCGGTGCTTGCCTGATGGTAAAGAAAGCAGTGTATGAGCAAGTGGGTGGTCTGGAAGAAGAGTTCGCGATTTCTTTGAATGATGTGGACTTGTGTTTGAAATTGCGCAGGGAAGGACTGCTCAATGTGTTCACTCCTTTTGCGGAATTGTATCATTATGAGTCTATTTCCAGAGGATTGGATGACCAAGGGGAAAAAGCCCGGCGCTACAATGCAGAATCTGCCAAATTCAGAGAAAAATGGCAGAAGGAACTGGAGGCGGGGGACCCCTATTACAATGTAAACTTCTCCCTGGACCGCAGTGATTTTTCTTTAAAAATAAAAGCATAGAATAGGAGAACGACGATGGGATTTATGGAAGAATACAAATTTTGGCTAGAGGATGATTATTTCGACGAAAGCACCAAAAAAGAACTTCTGGAAATTGCCGATAATCAGGCAGAGATTGAGGAACGCTTTTATAAGGAATTGGAATTTGGTACAGGAGGATTGCGTGGTGTGATTGGCGCAGGTATCAATCGAATGAATATTTATACTGTACGTAAAGCATCTCAGGGATTGGCGAATTATATTTTGAAGCAGGGAACTGCAGACAAAGGTGTGGCAATTGCTTATGATTCCAGACGTATGTCCCCTGAATTTGCAGACGAAGCGGCATTGTGTATGGCTGCAAATGGCATCAAGGCCTATGTGTTTGAGAGCCTTCGTCCTACACCGGAACTATCTTTTGCGGTGCGTAAATTGGGTTGTACTGCAGGTATTGTGGTAACAGCCAGCCATAACCCGCCGGAGTATAACGGATATAAAGTATATTGGGACGACGGTGCCCAGGTAACCGCTCCCAAAGATAAGGAAATCATTGAAGAAGTACAGACCATCAAAGATTACCATTTGGTGAAGACCATGGACAAGGAGGCTGCAAAGGCAGCAGGTTTGTATCAGGTGCTGGGTGCAGATATTGATGATGCCTACATGGAAGAGTTGAAGAAACAAATTATTCACCCCGAAGTGATTGCACAGGTGGCAGATGATATTAAGATTGTATACACTCCCCTGTGTGGAACAGGTAATGTTCCCGCCAGAAGAATCCTGAAGGAGTTGGGCTTCAAACATGTGTATGTGGTGCCGGAGCAGGAAAATCCGGATCCCGATTTTACCACATTGGATTATCCCAATCCCGAAGATCCTAAGGCATTTACCTATGCGCTACGTTTGGCAAAAGAAAAGGATGCAGACATCGTTCTTGCCACCGACCCTGACGCAGACCGTCTGGGTGTATATGCAAAGGATAGCAAGACCGGAGAATACGTTTCCTTTACCGGCAACATGTCCGGCATGCTTTTGGCAGAGTATATTTTGAGAGAAAAGACAGCCACCGGCACCATGCCTGCCAATCCGGCCCTGGTGACTACCATCGTTACCACCAACATGACCTACCCCATCACGAAGGCATACGGGGTAAAGTTAATCGAGGTGCTGACAGGATTTAAGTTCATCGGTGAGCAGATTAAGTGGTTTGAGCAGACCGGGTCCAACAATTATGTATTTGGTTTGGAAGAAAGCTACGGCTGCTTGGCAGGTACCCACGCAAGAGACAAGGATGCCATCGTGGCAGTGATGTGTCTGTGTGAAGTGGCCGCATATTGCAAGAGTCAGGGCAAGACCCTTTGGGATATGATGCTGGAGACCTACGAGAAGTATGGATATTATAAGGAGAGTCAGTATACCATCACCTTGAAGGGAATTGACGGCTCCAGACAGATCGCAGAAATCATGGAAAAACTTCGTCAGAATCCTCCCAAGTCCTTTGGTAACCGTGGGGTCTTGAAGTTTAGAGATTATCAAACGGATAGAGTAGTGGACATGGAGACAGGCGTGGAAACCGCCACAGGTTTGCCCAAGTCCAATGTACTTTACTTTGAACTTCCCGAGGATGCATGGTGTTGTGCCCGTCCTTCCGGAACGGAACCCAAGATTAAATTCTATATGGGTGTGAAGGGAAGTTCTCTGGAAGATGCCAATGCAAAATTAGAGCAGCTGACAGAAGATTTGAAAGCAGTATTATAAGCATATAGAACTACAGAAAAGAGGGTATCGATGGCAGGGAAAGCGATTGCATACTGGAAGAAAACTGCATATTATCTGAAACGCAACGGCGTGAAAAAAACCTGGTATGCAGTCAGAGAGCGGCTTGCGGCCCGTGGAACCTGTCCCTATCAGCCCCCTATGTTGTCAGCAGATACTTGGGAGAAGCAACGGGAAGAGAGTGCTTCTTGGGATATTACCTTTAGTGTTTTGGTTCCGGCCTACCGCACCGGGGAAACCTATTTGAGAGAAATGATAGATTCCCTGATCGGGCAAAGTTTCCTCCATTGGGAACTGGTATTGGCAGATGCCACCGAAGATGACAGCGTAAAGGATATTGTCGCCACCTACGAAGAACCCAGAATACGATATGTGAAATTGGAGCATAATGCGGGCATCTCCGAAAACACCAATCAGGGATTGCAGCATGTGACCGGTGAGTATGTGGGTTTGCTTGACCACGATGATGTGTTGACACCGGATGCTTTGTATGAGATGGCAAAGGCTATAGGAGAAGAGCGAGACCGGGGGGTACAATTGCAAATGCTGTATTCCGATGAGGACAAGTGCAACGCAGACATGTCGGAATTCTATGAGCCCAATTTCAAAGAAGATTTTAATCCTGATATGTTACTCAGCAATAATTACATTTGCCATTTTCTGGTGATGAAAAAGGAACTGATGCAGAGCCTGCAATTTCGGGCACCATACGATGGGGCACAGGACTTTGACCTGGCGCTGCGGGCGATGGCGGAATTGTATGATAGACAAGACCGGATTTACCATATATCCAAGGTGCTGTATCACTGGAGATGTCATCAGGATTCCACAGCGGAAAATCCTCGGAGCAAATTATATGCTTATGAAGCCGGACGGAGAGCCATTCAGGATTACGCAGACCAAAGAGGATGGCAGGCATACGTGGAAGAAACACCCCATTTGGGCTTTTATCGCTTGGTATATGAAAACGGCATTTTTACCAATCGGGAACAGGTTGGAGCCGTAGGCGGACCTGTGATTGTGTCCGGTAAAATACAGGGCGGACGCATGGATGCAGAGGGCAATGTGTATTATCGGGGAACACCCAAAAACTACAGTGGCTATTTGCATCGCACAATTTTGTCCCAAACAGCGGTGGCGGTGGATATCCGCCGGATGCAGGTAAGGGAAGAATGCCGGCAGTTGTTTGAACAAGTGGTAGGCGTACCCTATATTACCCTGCAGGGGACAGAGATGTTTGACAGCAGTACCCTGGCTGCAGGCAGCGACTATGTGGCGCTGAGTCTTGCTTTTTGCCAGGCTCTAAGCGCAGAAGGATACGAGATTGTATACATGCCGTAAGGCAATGATGGAAGATAAAAGATGGAAAACGAAAAACTGGTAACGGTAGTTATCCCCAATTACAACGGAATCAACTTCATAAAGAACTGTTTGGAATCCGTTTTCCATCAGGAAAAGGCACCCGGGTTTCAGGTGCTGGTGGTGGACAACGGTTCTCAGGACGGCAGCCGGGAATTGGTGGAGCGGGAGTTCCCGCAGGTTACTTTGGTTGAGCTGGATACCAACACCGGATTTTGCCATGCGGTGAATGTGGGCATTCATGCCGCCACCACCCCCTATGTCATTCTGTTGAATAATGACACGAAGGTGGAAACAGGTTTCGTGGGTGCTTTATATGACGCCATAGAGAAACGACCCCAATGTTTTTCTGTCAGTGCTAAGATGCTTTTATGGGATGCTCCCCATCTGATGGATGATGGAGGAGACCGCTACACTGCCTTAGGATGGGCCTATGGGCGCGGCAAAGGCAAGCCAGAGACGGACTATAATCAAGCGGTGAAGGTGTTTTCTGCTTGTGGCGGTGCCGCCATTTACCGCAGGGAAGTGTTTGATACAATCGGAGATTTTGACGAGAGTCATTTCGCTTATTTAGAGGACTTGGATTTGGGATATCGTGCCCTTCTTGCAGGGTATGAGAATTGGTATGAACCTACTGCCCGTGTGGTACACTTCGGAAGTGCGGTCAGCGGTTCCAGGTACAATGCCTGGAAGACCCGATTGGCGGCATCCAATAGTGTATACGTACCCATGAAAAATATGCCCCTGCTACAGCTTCTATGGAATCTTCCTTTGTTGCTGTTTGGATATTTCATAAAACTGATTTTTTTCTGTGGGAAAAAACTGGGGAAAGAGTACCTGAAGGGCCTGGCGGAAGGGTTGAAAAAATCCCTGTCACCAAAGGCAAAAGAGATGCGAAGAAACAGGCCAATCAAACGCCTTTCCGGATATTTCTATATACAGTTGGAACTCTATCTGAATATCATAAGATTTCTTAAGAAATCTTAAGAATTAACTTCATAAAATCCTAAAGAGTTTTCTTTATAATAACGCTGTAGATAGTACACAGGTGGGGCCTATGATAAAGGATAATCAGAAAGTTTTAAACAGATTGCTGGTAGTGATTGACGCGCTGATTACAGCGTCTTCTTTTATGCTGGCATATTATGTGAAATTCTATATTCTGAATGATGGCCCCGGTGTGGGTGTTTTGCCTGCGAGAGACTATTTTGAGCTTCTGGGCTTCATCGTTCCGGCGTATATGCTACTGTATTATATATGCGGTGTCTATGCTCCTAAGAGAACGGTGCGGAAGCGATTTGAAGTATATGGTATTATAAGGACCAACACCATAGGAATCGTGGCATTGATTATCGTGCTGTACATGATTGTACGGGAGATTCACTTTTCACGTTCCGTCATGGTGATATTTTATTTTTTGAATGTGTTTTTTGCATCTGTTTTTCGGGTGCTTTTGCGGGATGGATTGCAATCCATTCGTAAAAAGGGATACAATCTGAAGCATGTTCTGCTGGCGGGATATTCCAGAGCGGCAGAGGAATATGTGGATAGAATTTTGGATAACCCTCAGTGGGGATATTCCGTATACGGTATTTTGGACAACAACATACCGGAGGATACCGATTACCGCAAGGTTAAGGTGCTGGGCGGCTTGGATCAGTTGGAAACCATTCTTACCGAGAATAAGATGGACGAGATTGCCATCACCCTTTCCCTGAACGATTACGATTATCTGAGTACCATCGTTGCCACTTGCGAGAAATCCGGTGTGCACACCAAGTTTGTTCCTGATTATAACAGTCTGATTCCCAGCAAACCCTATACAGAAGATATGTTGGGCTTGCCGGTCATCAATATACGCTATGTGCCGCTGAATAATATGGGGAATATGTTTGTGAAGAGAGTGATGGATATCATTGGTTCCCTGTTTGGTATCATTGTCACATCTCCCATTATGTTGTTGTCGGCGATACTGGTGAAATGTTCCAGTCCCGGTCCTGTGATCTTTAGGCAGGAGAGAGTGGGACTGCATAACAAATCATTTTATATGTACAAATTCCGCAGCATGGAAATGCAGTCGGAGAAAAGTGAGAGAAAAGCCTGGACCACCAAAAATGATCCCCGCGTGACGAAGATAGGCAGGATTCTTCGCAGTACCAGTTTGGACGAGCTCCCTCAGTTATTCAATATTTTAAAGGGGGACATGAGCCTGGTAGGCCCCAGACCGGAACGCCCTCATTTTGTGGACAAGTTCAAGGAAGAGATTCCCAGATATATGGTGAAACATCAGGTGCGGCCGGGATTGACCGGATGGGCACAGGTGAATGGATACAGAGGGGATACTTCCATACGAAAGCGCATTGAGTACGATTTATATTACATCGAGAATTGGACCTTGGGAATGGATATCAAGATTATTCTGATGACGTTCTTAAAGGGATTCATCAATAAAAACGCATACTGATTAAGGAGAAGATAAGATGGCAACACAGCAAAGAAGACCCGGCAGCAGACCTACAGGAGCGGCAAGACCTGCGGGAAATGAAAGAGCAGCGGCAAGAGCAAGAGCAGCGGCTAAGAAGAAAAACAAAATGATTATTTTCATCATTGAGCTTGTAGCAATTTTGGTGATGATTCTCGGTTTGTACTGGTTTATGAACCAGGGTGGCAACGGCCCTAAGGTAACCGTGCTGGATGAAGAAAAGTTGGCAATTGCCGAGCATATTGCATTTGAGCAGACCATGGATGGATACAAAAATATTGCATTGTTCGGTGTGGATGCTGTGACTTCCAAGCAATTGTATAAGGATAGCCGAAGCGACAGTATTATGATTGCAAGTATCAATATGAATACCGGTGATATCAAACTTTGTAGTGTGTACCGTGATACCCTGTTGAATCTGACCGATTCCAAGGGAAGATATGAGAAATGTAATGCGGCATATTCCTACGGTGGTGCAGAGCAGGCAGTGCGTATGTTGAATATGAACCTGGATATGAACATAACCGACTTCATTACCGTTGGATATAAAGGTCTTAGCTCCGTTATCGACGGATTGGGCGGTGTTTACATTGACGTAGACAAAGAAGAATTGAAACATATCAACAACTACCAGATTGCAGTTGCAGACGTACTGAAGTGTGACTACAAGAAGGTAACCAAGACAGGATACCAGTTGCTCAATGGTGTGCAGGCATCTGCATACTGCCGTATCCGTCAGACGGCAGGAAGCGACTTCCAGCGTACCGCCCGTCAGAGAGAAGTGTTGAAGAGCTTGGAGGATCAGGCAAAGAAAGCGGATTTGGCTACTTTGACAGAAGTGTTTAATGATAGTATCGGTGATAT
The DNA here is from genome assembly GCA_904501885.1 of uncultured Acetatifactor sp. Taxonomy (GTDB): domain Bacteria; phylum Bacillota; class Clostridia; order Lachnospirales; family Lachnospiraceae; genus Acetatifactor. Next base: position 67,438 of record CAJGCP010000006.1, read on the forward strand.
TTATACCAGCTTAGAATCTGATGACATCTTGGCACTTTTGAAAAATATTGCGGATTACAGCATTGTGGATGAGGCCGGTTTCCCTAACGAAGAGTATCGTGGAAATGCCAACCTTGGCGCAAGAGGTGCTTGTGTCATTCCCGATGACCTGGTGGACAACGTAGTATGGTTGCATGACTTCCTGTTCAATGACCCCGAGTATAGGGTAAGTGATACCGTAAAGGACATTGACGCGGATATCAAGGCAGATGTAGCGAACTATCGTAAATAATTGAAAGATTGAAAAAGGGGAGTTTCGGCTCCCCTTTTTATGAATTTGTTTCTAAGTGTATTTGAAGGAGATATGGGTATGAAAATAGATGTGATAATACCTGTTTATCGACCCGGTAGGGAATTGTTTGCGCTGATAGAGAAATTGCAGGCTCAGACGTTGCGCGTCGGGAAAATCATACTGATGAACACCGGAGATCAAGTGTTTGACGACGCTGAAGTAGAGAAGGAATTTTTGGATAAATGCGGTGCGTTGGTGGAGATTCACTACATAGCAAAGGAGGATTTTGACCACGGTGCCACCAGACATCAGGGCGTGGAGTGTTCCGATGCTGATATTTTCGTGATGATGACCCAGGACGCCTGCCCGGTGGATGATGGCTTGTTGGAGCATCTGATCAAGCCGTTGGAAGGTAATGTGGCGGTTTCTTATGGCCGACAGCTTCCCGGAGATGCCTCCTCAGAGTTTGAACGGATTTCAAGACAGTTTAATTATCCGGCGGTTTCCTGTGTAAAAACCAGAGAGGATATCGCGACCCTGGGCATCAAAACCTTCTTCTGTTCCAATGTGTGTGCGGCCTATCGCAGAGACATTTATGATGCATTGGGAGGATTCGTGAGACATACCATATTTAATGAAGATATGATTTATGCGGCAGGAGCCATTATGGCAGATTACAGCATTGCCTATGTGGCAGAAGCGCAGGTGGTACATGCCCATAATTACACAAACATGCAACAGTTGCGCAGAAATTTTGATCTGGGTGTGTCCCAGGCATTGCATCCGGAGGTGTTTCAGCAGGTTTCTTCCACCTCGGAGGGAAAGAAATTGGTGTTGCAGGCGTGGAAGGATATGAAAGAAAACAAAAAGTTGGCCCGTTTTCCTGCATTTGTGCTGCAGTGTGTTTACAAATATGCAGGTTATACTCTGGGTAAGCACTTTAGTCGTCTGTCGAAAAAATGGATTATGAAACTGACCATGAACAAAACTTTTTGGATTTCACAAAGCATTTAGATTTTGAACACAATTTCGTCACAATTCTCCGCTATACTTGAGTTGTAAACAAGGAAACATTTCAAAATTGAAAAAGGAGAGCAATCAGTTATGTACGAAAATGATTTTGAAAATAAAGAGCGTTATACCACTTATCAGACGGATGGATTTTATAGTACCAATACGACCTACGGTAGTTCTAACGACAACCGGGAGCCCAAGAGAGGACCCTTTCGAAAACTCCTTCTTTCTGCCGGTGTGGGGGTGGTGTTTGGTGCTTTTGCAGCAGTGGCATTTTGGGGTGTGAATCAGGCTACGGCGTATTTTACTCCGGAGAGAGAGGAAGCCGAACTGCCCGAAGAGGTTATGCTCGATTCCTTCCTTCCCACAGAGCAGATGAGCAATGTGAGCCAGATTACTTATGTGCAGGATGATGTTTCCGATGTAGTAGAAGAAGTGATGCCGGCCATGGTATCCATCGTGAATAATTACAGTGTTACTACCAATACCATTTGGGGGCAGACCTTTAGCCAGCAGGCATCCTCCAGTGGTTCCGGTATCATTGTTGGAGAGACGGATACGGAGCTTTTGATTGTTTCCAACAATCATGTGGTGGAAGGGACGGATTCCCTGGAAGTGACTTTCATCGACGGTAGTGTGGCAAAAGCCAGCATTAAGGGCTTGGATTCCGACATGGATTTGGCAGTCATTGCAGTAGACATCAGTGAGTTAAGTGAGGAAACCAAGGATGCCATCACAGTGGCAGCGCTTGGAGACAGCGACCAATTGAAATTGGGTACACCGGTCATCGCCATTGGTAATGCACTTGGCTTTGGTCAGTCTGTGACCACAGGTATTGTTAGCGCCTTGGACAGAGAAGTGACCTACGACGACGGATCTAAAGGTACCTATATTCAGACGGATGCAGCCATCAATCAGGGAAATTCCGGTGGTGCACTTTTGAACATCCAAGGAGAGGTTATCGGCATCAACTCCAGCAAAATCGGCGGTACTATGGTGGAGGGTATGGGGTACGCCATTCCTATCAGTTCTGCAAGTCCCATTGTGTCGGATTTGATGAATCGCAAGACCCGTGTAGAAGTCCCTGCTGAAGAAATGGGCTATATGGGTATTATTATGCAGAATGTTACCGACCAGATCATGGAAATGTATGGTATGCCTAAAGGTGTATTTATTTATGATGTGGAAAAGGACTCCCCTGCAGACCAGGCAGGTATCAAGAAGGGCGACATCATTGTGAAGTTTGATGGCGCAAGGATTTCCTCCAATGCAGACGTGCATGAAAATATGCAGTATTTCAGAGCAGGTGATGAGGCGCAATTGATTGTAAAACGCCGTGCTTTGGACGGAGAATATGTGGATGTGGAAATCAATATCACATTTGGGGAAAGACCTGAAAATCCGTAGTATTTTATAAAAACTTCACTTGTACAGGATAGCATAATAAAGTATACTCTAATCATAATACAAATGATAAGGGTATACTTTTTTATTCCCATAAATGTGGAGGATATATGACCGATTTTTTAAATGAAGAGGAATTGCAGGAACTGGAAGAAATGGAAGATGTTTTGGACGCCGATGAGGTGGAAGAAATTGAGGAGATAGACGACCTTTCCGAAGAGGTTCCCGAGGAAGACGAAAAGAACGGGGACTATGAGGAAATCTGCTTTGTGTGCCGTCGGCCGGAGAGCAAGGCGGGAAGAATGTTCCATATGCCGGGCAATGTGTGCGTGTGTGACGATTGTATGCACAAGACCATGGAAGCTGCCAGCCAGATGGACTATCAGGCTATGATGCAGGATCCTGCGCTGCAGCAGGAATTGGACAAAATTACCCGTCAGGGTGGCATCCCCCAGATTCGTTTTCTAAATATGGCTGATTTGCAGGGCATGGGAGGGATTCCTCAGAAACAGAAAATAAAGAAAAAGAAAAAAGCAGAAAATGCAGAACCGGTGTTGAATATTCGGGATATCCCTGCACCCCATAAAATCAAGGCAAGCCTGGATGAGTATGTGGTAGGACAGGAGCACGCGAAAAAAGTAATTTCAGTTGCGGTGTACAACCATTACAAGAGAGTTGCCACCGGCACCATGGATGATATCGAAATTGAGAAATCCAATATGCTGATGATTGGACCTACAGGATGCGGTAAGACTTATCTTGTGAAGACGCTGGCAAGACTTTTGGACGTACCCCTCGCCATTGCAGATGCTACTTCTCTTACCGAAGCAGGTTACATCGGTGATGATATTGAGTCTGTTGTGACCAAACTTTTGGCAGCAGCAGATAATGATGTGGAAAAAGCAGAGCGCGGTATTATTTTTATCGATGAAATTGACAAGATTGCAAAGAAGAAAAATGCCAACACCAGAGATGTTTCCGGCGAGAGTGTACAGCAGGGAATGTTGAAACTGCTGGAGGGTGCTGAGGTGGAGGTGCCCGTGGGCGCTAACAGCAAAAATGCCATGGTTCCCTTGGCAACTGTGAATACCAGAAACATTTTGTTCATCTGTGGCGGTGCCTTCCCTGATTTAGAGGACATTATCAAGGAACGTCTCACCAAGACGGCTTCCATTGGATTTAATTCTGAATTGAAGGACAAATATGATAAGGACAAAAATATTTTATCCAAGGTGACTGTGGAGGACATCAGAAAGTTCGGTATGATTCCGGAGTTTCTGGGCAGACTTCCCATCATCTATACCTTGGATGGTCTGTCTAAGGAAATGATGGTGAAGATTCTCAAAGAGCCCAAGAATGCCATCCTAAAGCAGTATCAGAAACTTCTGGAGCTGGATGAAGTAAAACTGGAATTTACAGATGACGCATTGGAAGCCATTGCCGAGAAAGCCATGGAAAAGGACACCGGTGCCAGAGCATTGCGTTCCATCATCGAAGAATTCATGTTGGATATCATGTATGAAATTCCCAAGGATGACAATATCGGCGCGGTGACCATCACCAGAGAATATATCCAGGGGACAGGCGGGCCGTTGATTGACATCCGGGGCAGACAGCCTTTGTTGCTTGAGGAGGAAACGGACAAACAGTAGATTTTGATTGGGGCAATGTACAGGCAACGAATAGAAGAATGCGCATAGGTTAACTATACAGGATTTGTAGAAGATACATGCGCAGATGGGGACGAAGATATGATGGAGTTAACTACAATATTAGTACCGTTTGTTGGCACCTCCTTGGGTGCGGCGATGGTATTTTGCATGAAAAAAGAAATGCAGCCCAAAACAGAGAAACTGCTGTTGGGGTTTGCTTCCGGTGTTATGATGGCGGCGGCGTTTTGGTCATTGCTTCTGCCTGCTTTGGAGATGGCCGGAACTTCGGGAGGTGCCGGTTGGAAGCCTGTAGTGGTAGGCTTCTTGTTAGGTATGGGATTTTTGCTTGCCCTGGACAGTGTGGTGCCCCATCTCCATCTGGACAGTGAGAAGCCGGAAGGTGTAAAGAGCAAATGGCGACAGACCACAATGATGTGTTTTGCAGTGGCGTTGCATAACCTGCCAGAGGGTATGGCAGTGGGTGTCACTTTTGCAGGAGCACAAATGGGAAATACTGCCATCACCCTGACGGGAGCGTTGGTTTTGGCCATTGGTATTGCCATTCAGAACTTTCCCGAGGGTGCCATTATCTCTATGCCCCTGAGGAATGCCGGTGCAGGTAAGGGGAAGGCGTTTGCCTGGGGAATGCTGTCCGGAGCAGTAGAGCCGGTTGCAGCAATTCTGACGATTCTTGTGGCAGAGCACGTGGTGCCCATACTGCCGTATCTGCTTTCTTTTGCGGCGGGAGCTATGGTGTACGTGATTGTGGAGGAACTGATTCCCCAGTCCCAATCCGGGGACCATTCCAACGTGGGTACCGTAGGGGTGGCACTGGGCTTTGTACTGATGATTATAATGGATGGTGTTTTAGGATAAAGGAGCAAATATGCGGTTACTGATTGTGCGGCATGGGGATCCTGATTATGAGAAGGATTCTCTGACAGAGAAAGGTTATCGGGAAGCGGAACTTCTGGCAGAAAGACTGTCCAAAATGAACATAGCAGCGTTCTATATGTCCCCTTTGGGAAGGGCCCGGGAGACTGCGCGGATTACGCTGGAAAAAATGAATCGGACGGCACAGGTGTGTGACTGGTTGCGGGAATTTCCGTATCTGATTGACCGACCGGATATGGGGGGAAAGGATATTTGTTGGGATTTCTTACCCCGGGAGTGGACGGAGCAGAAGGAGTACTTTGCAAAAGATGCGTGGTACCTGACAGAAAAAATGAAGGACGGTAATATACAGGCGGGCTATCGGTATGTGACGGAATCCTTGGATGCCTTGCTTGCCCGTCATGGATACGAAAGAGATGGCGAGTATTATCGGGCAGTAAGACCCAACCGGGATGTGATTGTGTTATTCTGCCATTTTGGATTAGAGTGTGTGTTGTTAAGCCACCTGATGAATGTATCTCCCATGATTCTTTGGCATCATACCTGTGCGGCTCCCACCAGCGTAACCGGTATTGTGACAGAGGAGCGGAGAAAAGGACAGGCGATTTTCCGTATGAGCGAATTTGGGGATATTTCCCATCTATATGCAGGGAACGAAGCCCCTGCTTTTGCAGCAAGATTTTGCGAAACCTTTGACAGTGATGAAAGACATGATTAAAAAGATGTCAATTTGGATAAGCACACTGCGTATGATTAGTTGTAAGAGTATGGTTGGAGCGCCTGTCGTTGGACTGCAAAGAGTTTAGCTTATCAAATGAGTATTTTGACGTTATCACAGATTATCCTTTGCAAAGCAGTGAAGTACAGGATTTGGATGCCTGTGCTGTTGCGGTAGAGAATCTTTTTAACATTGTATATGTAAACCGAAACAGTATAGAGGATTTGGAAGATTATTTTTTTCAATACCGCAGCATTCCTAAATTATATGGATTAATGCAAAGTGAAAATACAGCAGTTGGAACCGGCACAGGGGTGGCTACGGCGGTAGGACCTGCAGGCACTACCTTTGACGCGGCCGGCTTGATTGATACTGGGATATTAAGGGTACAACAGGAGCCCCTTTCTTTGACCGGAAGAGGTGTGGTGGTTTGTATCATCGATACGGGAATTGACTATACCTTACCTGTATTTCAGGACGGGGCAGGCAATAGCAGAATACGCTCCATTTGGGACCAGACGGTACAAACGGGAACGCCCCCTGAGGGCTTTTTCTTTGGAAGCGAATATCGGCGGGAAAATATTCAACAGGCGTTACAGGCGGAAGATCCCTATGCAATTGTTCCAAGCCGCGATGAAATCGGTCATGGCACGGAGCTGGCAAGCGTGGCCGTGGGGAGCAGAATAGATGGCGGTAGCGGATTCTTAGGTGCAGCACCTAATGCCGAGATTGTAGTTGTTAAATTGAAACCCTGTAAGCAGTATTTGCGGGATTTTTATCTTTTGCCACAGAACGTGCCTGCATACTCGGAGACAGATTTGATGTTAGCGGTGCAGTATGCGGAAGGGTTTGCAGATCAATTCAGACGGCCCGTGGTTATATGTCTCGGTGTAGGCACCAGTTATGGAGACCACGAGGGAAATTCGTCTCTCACCCGATATCTGAATACTGTGGGAGGCAGGAGAAGTCGCGCTGTGGTAGTATGCGGTGGAAATGAGGGCAATGCGGATCATCATTTCCAGGCGCAATTAAACGCAGAAGAAAATAGACGGGAACCGCTGGAAGTGGAGGTTCGCGTAGGAGAAAACGAGAAGGGATTCCTGATGGAGTTTTGGGGCAGTGCCCCGAATGTGTTTACCGTGTCCGCCCGTTCTCCGGGAGGGGAGACCACCCCGCCGGTTCGATTGGGGTTGCGGGAGGAAGTTACTTATGGATTCGTGTATGAACGTACCCGGATCTCGGTGAAGGGAGAAATCGTGGAGCCCTCCTCGGGAGCCGAACTGATTCTCTTGCGGATTCAAGATCCCACGCCCGGTATCTGGACCTTTCGGGTGGAGGCTATGGAGACGGGAACTGCCGGGGAATTGCATATTTGGTTGCCCATCCGTCAATTTTTAAGTGGCGATACTTATTTTTTAACCCCCTCTCCCTATGTCACTTTGACAGAGCCCATTTTCGGAAACAATGTGATTGGCGTATCCGCCTACAATGTGGCCAATAATGGCGTCTACATTAATTCGGGAAGAGGATTTTCCAGGGAGGGTAAGATTTTTCCCACCCTTGCCGCCCCGGGTGTAAATGTGTCAACAGTCAGAGGAAAACGCAGTGGCACCGGTGTGGCCGCAGCCATGTGCGCAGGGGCGGTGGCACAGTTTATGGAGTGGGCCGTGGTGCGGGGCAACAATGATGTGGTGTCCGGCAGGGAGGTTCGCAATTATTTCATCCGTGGTGCCGACAGAAGTACGGTATATTCCTATCCCAATAGGGAGTGGGGATATGGAAGTCTTAACATGGTAGGAACTTTTGATGCTTTGATTGGTGTGTAACCTTGAAATAGAATGGAGTAAAAATGAAAGCAAATAAATTGGTGATTTTAATAGGTGTCATTTGTGCGGTGTTGGCGGTGATATCATTGATATCCCATCAGCAGCAGGAGGGTGTGGATAGTTCCTCGCAGGGAGGCTCGGCGACAGAGAGTATGGAGTCTGTTTCCTCAGAGCAGTCTGATTCTGTGGAAGGGCAGGAGCCTGTAAACAGTCAGCCCCCTGTGGAAAGTCAGGAAGCTGTAGAAAACATAATGGATTCAGAGGGTAGCTCCTCCTTGGAGGAGACGGCCTCCGTCATTTTACCCCAAGGTAAAGATTGGGGTTTGTATTTCCTGGAGTCCGGTACGCGCCCCAGGGGGAATGAAACTTTAGAATATCTGTCAGAGTACAATGCCTATTTTTGTGCAGAGGAAACAGACAATGTGCTGTATTTGACCTTCGACTGTGGCTATGAGGGCGGTTATACGGAGGCAATTCTGGACGCGCTGAAAAAACATGATGTGAAGGCTACCTTTTTCGTGGTAGGTCATTATTTAAACTCGGCGCCGGATTTGGTAAAGAGAATGGTGGAGGAAGGTCATATTGTGGGCAATCATTCCTATCATCATCCGGATATGACCCAGATGAGTGACATGGAAGCGTTCCAAAAGGAACTGGTTGATGTGGAGGCCAAATATGAGGAGCTGACTGGTCAGAAAATGGCGAAGTATTTTCGGCCGCCTCAGGGAAAATATAATGACAGAAGTCTTCAGATGGCAGAGGATTTGGGATATGCCACCTTCTTCTGGAGTGTGGCCTACGCAGACTGGAACAAGAATTCCCAGCCCAGTCACAACAAGGCTTTCGAGACTTTGTCCAAGCGGACACATCCCGGTGCCATTATTTTGTTGCACAATACGTCTAAAACCAATGGAGAAATCCTGGATGAAATGCTGACCAAATGGGAAGGCATGGGATATACCTTTGGTACCTTAGAAAAATTTGCCTGTACCGACGGTACCAAGGCGGGACAATAAGAATGAAAAACGAGGGTGACCAACAGGTCCTTATGGACCCATGGTTCCCTCGTTTGTTTTTCCTTTACTATCGGATGTTTCTGTATTATCTGTTCAAAATCAACTTCGTCAATTCTACGGGATCAACAATCTTGCCGTCCTTGTAAACACGCATGTTTCCGGAAGCGATTTCATCGATGAGAATAACTTCGTCGTTGTTGTAACCGAACTCAAACTTGATGTCCCACAAATCCAAACCGATGGATTTTAAATCATCAGCTACGATCTTGGTAATCTTCAGGGTCTGCTCCTTCATGCTCTCGAACATTTCGGGAGTCATAATACCAAGTGCTGCAAGACCTTCGCCGGTAACCAGGGGATCACCCAATGCATCGTTCTTGAAGGTACACTCTACATAGCCACCCTCCAAAACAGTACCGTCAGCGATGTACTCGCCGTATCTGCGGATGAAACTTCCGGTTGCAACCAAACGGCAGATTACTTCTAATCCGTGACCGAATACCTTGCCGGGAAGTACTTCCATGGTAGCATTCTCAATATCTGCGCTTACGTAGTGAGTTTTAATACCTGCCTTCTTCAGAAGTTCAAAATAAAGAATAGAGGTCTGAAGATTTGCTTTGCCGATGCCCTCGATGGTCAAGCCAACGGAATTCTCACCGGGATCGAATACGCCGTCCTTGCCGGTGCAGTCATCCTTGAATTTCAGCATTACATTGCCATTGTCCAGGCTGTAGACATCTTTGGTTTTGCCTTCATAAATCTTTTTCATATAAAAACTCTCCTTTGCGTAAGATTTTTGTTTTTCTAACGAAATAACTTTAGCACAAAATGGCGTGATGTGAAATAGATTTTTACAAAAAAATTAAAATTTTTTCTAAATTTACTTTTCATCAAAAAAAAATTATACTATAATGTATTTGTTCAATTTGAGGGGTTTATAATAAGCCGTAAAGGCATTAAAATTGGAGGAAAAACATGAAGCAGGATATGATCGTTATTTTGGACATGGGCAGTACCGAAAACACTGTCATTGCAAGACAGATTCGTGACATGGGCGTGTACAGTGAGATTCATCCCCATGATATCACACCGGATGAGTTGAAGGCACTCAATAATGTCAAAGGTATCATCTTAAATGGTGGTGAGAATCGAGTGGTAGATGGCGTACCCGTGGATGTGGATCCTGCCATTTATGAATGTGGATATCCTGTCATTTCCATAGACCATCCCACAGCAAAATGTGAGAAGCAATATGCTACTTTGCCGGATGAGGCTGTTTTGAAAGCATTTGTATTTGATGAGTGTAAGGCAGAAGCCAACTGGAATATGAAGAATTTCATTGCTGACCAGATCGAATTGGTACGCCGTCAGGTGGGCGACAAGAAAGTGTTGCTGGCACTGTCCGGCGGTGTGGACTCTTCCGTAGTAGCGGCACTCTTAATCAAGGCCATCGGCAAGCAGCTGGTGTGCGTACATGTGAATCATGGCTTGATGAGAAAGAACGAATCCGAGAATGTTATCGAAGTATTTAGAAATCAGTTGGATGCCAACTTGATTTATGTGGATGCTACCGACAGATTCTTAGGTAAACTGGAAGGCGTGGCAGATCCCGAAGAAAAGAGAAAAATTATCGGCGGTGAGTTTATCCGCGTGTTTGAAGAAGAAGCGAGAAAGTTGGAAGGCATCGACTTCCTGGGACAGGGCACCATTTATCCCGACATCATCGAAAGTGGTACCAAGACTGCAAAATGCGTAAAGTCCCATCACAATGTAGGCGGACTTCCTGAGGATCTGCAGTTTGCATTGGTAGAGCCTCTGGCACAGTTGTTCAAAGATGAAGTGCGTGCCTGCGGTGTAGAACTTGGCCTCCCTGCAGAGATGGTTTATCGTCAGCCCTTCCCCGGCCCCGGCTTGGGTGTGCGTTGCTTGGGCGCTATCACCAGAGACCGTCTGGAAGCACTCCGTGAATCCGATGCGATTCTTCGTGAAGAATTTGCTAAGGCAGGTCTGGACAAGAAAGTATGGCAGTACTTCACTGTAGTGCCTGATTTCAAGGCAGTAGGCGTCAGAGACAACGCAAGAAGCATGGGCTACATGGTAGTCATCCGTGCAGTCAACACCATCGACGCAATGACCGCTACCATCGAAAGACTGGACTACGACTTCTTAGAGAAAGTCGTGGCACGAATCACAGCAGAAGTGCCCAGCGTAAATAGAGTTTGCTACGAACTCACAAATAAGCCTGTAGCAACGATAGAGTTCGAATAATCGCGACTGCCTATTTATTGGGCCCAGCCCGCGTACGAGCGACTTTGTCGCGAGTTCGCACTCGGGTTATAGTAATATAAGTTGAGCCAAGAAATGCTGAATTTACGGCGTTTCTTGGCTCTTGCTTTTGGTGTAATTCATATTACACATAGCACAGAAAAAGCTTGATGATACACTGGCAGATAACCAAGAACTGGAAACAGAAAGATGAATTTTGCAGATGAAAAATTCTCGGCTACAGACCGAGTATTATGAGGCTGCAGATAAGCTGACAGATAAAAAGAATGAGATAGAGATTGCGGAAAAAGAGGCTGATAAATGGCGCAAGGTATCTGATATTGCTAAGCAGGAAACGGAATATGCACAGTTTGAACTGGCAGAAGCAGAAAAGTTGAAAAAGGAGTTGTTGAGTGTTGTGGATGGTGATTCATATCTAAAGGAGCAGTGCGGTATCAGAATCATGTGTTGCAGGAGGAGAATAGGACGCTTAAGGATAAGCTGGAAAAAGCATATGAGTTTATGAAACAGTTCGTGATTGATGGGATGAATCTGCTGGAGAAGTTTATGGATTGGATTGGCGAGAAGGTTATAGATGTGGGGAGAGGAAGGTGAAAAGTAAAAATATACTAGACAAATTTGCAAAAGCGAAATATAATAAAATGTGCAATACAGTTCGCAAAATGGAGAAAAACGCTATGGTAAGTAAAGTGAGAGAGATAAGGAAAGAAAAGCAAATGACACAAGATTATCTAGCAAGTGTATCGGGAATCAGTCGGAAATATTTGTCTATGATAGAGGCAAATAAAGTAACCCCTTCTGTGGACATAGCTGTACGAATTGCAGAAGGATTATCTGTTAATGTAGAAAAATTGTTTTTAAAGATTGATAACGAAAGGGTTAATGTTTATCCGAATCCTGTAAAATTTGCGGATTTGTTTTGTGGTATTGGTGGTTTTAGATATGCATCTTCTCAAGCGTTTAAGTCTTTGGGAATAAATGGGGAATGTGTATTTAGTAGTGATATTGACAAATATGCGCAAGAAAGTTACGAGGCTAATTTTGGTAAGAGACCTGTTGGTGATATTACTAAAGTTGATGAAAAGAAGATACCAGATATAGATTTATTATATGCAGGTTTTCCGTGCCAGGCTTTTTCAATATGCGGATTGCAAAAAGGATTTGAAGATGCAACAAGAGGAACATTGTTTTTTGATATTGCTAGGATAATCAAAGAGAAAAAGCCTAAGGCGTTTGTATTGGAAAATGTAAAAAATTTGGCAAGTCATGATGGTGGAAAAACACTTGCGACTATATTATCTGTATTGCGTGATGAACTAGGATATTATGTAGATTACCACTTACTTAATGCCTTAGATTTCGGATTGCCTCAGAAAAGAGAACGAATTATAATAGTTGGGGCATTAGAACCATTTGAAATGGATTGGAATTTTTCAATAGATAAAAAGAAATCTTTAGAAGATATATTGGAAAAGACTGTTGATAAAAAACATTATGCTTCTAAAGAAATTGTGAAAAAAAGAAAAGCGAAGCATACTGCAAAAATAAAACCAGCAATTTGGCATGAAAATAAATCAGGAAATGTATCTTCTTATCCGTATAGTTGCGCATTAAGAGCGGGTGCAAGTTATAATTATTTATTAGTGGATGGAGAAAGGAGATTGACTCCAAGAGAAATGTTACGTTTACAAGGTTTTCCTGATGAATTTAAGATGGTAGTATCAGATACACAAACAAGAAAACAAGCAGGAAATGCCATTCCGGTTGATATGGTGGCTAAAGTTATAGAACGCTTTTTGCCGTTGATATTTTAGATGAAAAGATTATAAATGTATGATATAATACCTTCATACGAATGATATGGAGGTATTTTTATGTCTGGACCAAGATTGAGAACTGTAAACAAGGCAGTAGCTCCGTTTGATTGCAATAAATTTCCAAGCAAGTTTGTTGATACGCTTGCACGGGAAATTGTTTATATGATGGCAACAAAGCATCATATGTCTTTAGAAGGAAATGAATGGGAGCAGATTTTTGCAAGCTGTGTAGGAGCAGAGTGGAAACCTTCAAATGTAGGTTTGGATGATGTTGTTTTAGATAATTGTTGTTGGGGTGCTAAAACTGTTTTTGGAACAAATAATATTGCAAATCAGCAAACGGTTAGACTGATTGCAGGAAGAAATTCGCCAGCTTACAGTTATGGAGTAGACAAAATAACAAGCGAAGATCCCAATGAGATTGGGAAAATGGTGTTGGAAATATGGAATGAACGAGTATCTGCAGTTCGACAAGTTTTTAAATTTGTTCGTACCGTAGTGCTTGTGAAAGCAAAAGATTTTAGTGAATATTTGGTATTTGAGTTCGATACTATACGATATGATCCAGAATTATATGTTTTTGAGTGGAATAAAAACAATAATCTTGAAGGGTATGACAAGACAACAGGAGCGCATAAATTTACCTGGCAACCAAGTGGTAGCCAATTTACGATTATTGAAGAGATACCTAAGGATAGATGGCATATCAAGATTAAGAAACCGGAGCTGGTTGATAAGGAAACTATTTTACAAGCGGTACATTTCGATAGTTCATGGTATGATGTTGTTAGGAATGAAGAATAAAGATTTTGAAATATGAGAAAGGAATCGCCATATGTATAATATTGTTATTGAAGTGAAGGCTAATGTTGGAGATAGACAGCAAAAGGTAAGAGTTATTAGTCGGGATGAAATTGAGAGTTCGGTAATTGAGTTTGTGAAGAATATGAGGCTTGATGAAGTTAAAATGTATGGAAAAAGTAAAGGCTGGAATGTCTCTGTAGTAAATGATTAAAAAGGTATCTTTTAATAATATAAATTCCGTACTGGTGGCTTGATAAATTAAACAGTGTGGTGTACATGGAGAATGGGATTATTAATCTCATTCTTTTTTGTATACGAAACAAAAACCGTAGAAGAGTCGAAAAGAAAAAACTAAATATGGAAAGAAAAAACGAATAAAATCACATAGAGTCTATTGACAAGAGAGAGGAGTGTGTTATTATATATATATGAAATTTTATACAAGGAGGATGTATTATGACATATGTGATGGCATTTTCATATGATTCAAGACCAATTCAGACACTATTAAACCAGATAAGGAATATAAATAAAAGAGATGGTATTGATTTACAACCAAACTATCAAAGAGGTTATATTTGGAGTTCGGATTTTAAAGACAAGTTGTTATATAGCATTATAAAATGTTATCCTATAGGAAATATTAGTTTAAGAGTTCGTACTGAAAAGAATCAAAAAGGTGCAATGCAAGAAGTTGTTGATGGTCAACAGCGACTTACAACTATATATAAATTTATCGAAAATGAATATGTAATTCAAAGTGATATATCCCAAGACATTATTAGATATATTATAGAATATATGGGTGAGGACACAGATGAAAAACTTTCAAAATTAAAGCGAAAAATTAATAATAAAGGCAAAGTATCAATTTCTTTTAAACAACTGCCACAGGCTATACAAGATAATATTTTAGCTTACAATATTTCAATTACTAATATAACTAATGCTTCTGATGATGAGATAACAGAGTATTTTAGATACTTACAAAATCAAGAGCGACTTAGAGCTGGGGAATTACTAAATTCTATACCTGATACAGAACTGGAAAAATATTTAAATTCAATTCAAAATAAAGAATTGCTGCTTTCAAAATTATCTTTTCAAAATAAAAGAAAGCAGTTTGACAGAGTTTTTTATAGCGTAATAGGATTAGTAGATGGGCAGATTGGATTTGGTGTTACAGACAAAGAAGTCATGAAATTCTTGGATGGATGCAAAGTAATAAATGAAGAAACGATTAACAAAGTAAATAATTTGGTTGAAGTATTAAATATGATTGCAAAGGACGATACTATACCAGTAAACTACATAGCGTGTAATGCTCGTGCAATGAAGTTTTTGGTTTTATTGATAATCCTTGGAATGGTAGATTTTGAGAAGGATTGTAAGCATAAGTTAAAGGCACTGGATGCGATAAATATGAAGTTGTCAGCGTTTAGTTCGGCAAAGGCAGATAGTGTTATGTGTGCTTTCGCAGGATATTCCGAACCAGTGATTGAAGAGTATCGGTTGCTTGCATTGATTTCAAAAGGTGGACATTCATATAAAAGAGTTGAAAATAGAATGCAGATATTAGCATACTATGTAAATAATTTTGACAATAAAATAGAGCCGTCTGGTATTGTCCCGGTATAAGATTTGCACTGACAACAAAATGACAATACAATCCCCCAAAAATCCACGCACCAGGTACAATCCGGACAAAACTCCCGGATTTTTACCACCAAAATCAACACATTACACCACAGAACAACTTTACAAAGAAGAATTTGAGGAAGCTACAAGCCGTGCGCTCCGAAAAACAAATTCAGCCCCGAGAAAGCATTCATGTTTTCTCGGGGCTGAATTTGTTTTTCGGAGC